>JAZQFU010000001.1:0-4479 GCA_045539675.1 Clostridia bacterium
ACTAAATAGTGACGGGTAAAATCATATTTTTCTCCGGTCTTCTGCGTGAAAAGAAAATTTGCAGAAACCGAACCTTCTTTTTCCGTTGTTGCATTATAAACCTTAAAATTAGAGGTATAGTCATAATCCAAAGTAATATTATACTCTTCCGGAATAAGTGCCTGAACTGCGGCTTTAAATTCATCCTCACTCATATCATTATATACTGCTACCGAGTCTTTCTTTGCTTTTATAGCATCAACTGCCTCGTCCAGATAATCTATTGCGGCAAATGATATGAATACTGTTGAAAGAAGCAAAACTGCTGCAAGAAGGGAACATACTATTTTTTTCATTTTAATTATCTCCTTATCTTACTTTTTATTTTATTGCTCTGTTTAAAAATGTTACAATTTGCCCTCTCGTGCAGGTCATATCGGGAGAGAAGGTGATTTCGGAAGTACCCGAGGTAATGTCGTTTTGTACCGCCCAGCTTACTGCCTTCGCGTATTCGGCACCGGCAGGCACATCTCTGAAGGTTCCCGCAGTTTCTACATCAGGTGAGCCTGCGTTTTTCCAGAGAAACATAACTGTTGAAGCTCGTGTGCAAGGCATATTTGCTCTGAATTTGTCTCCGCTTACCATTCCCATCCGGTATGCCCACACAGCAGCATCATAATAATAGTGACCGCCGCTGACATCCGTAAAGGGATTTATGCCTTCTGCTTTGGGTGAACCTACCGCCCGCCACAGAAAAGTCAGAATCTGCGCTCCGGTACAGGTATCATCGGGAGAAAAGGTGGTTTCGGAGGTTCCTGCGGTAATGCTTTTTTCCACCGCCCATTTAACTGCCGAAGCGTAGTATGCATCAGATGGCACATCGGTAAACGCAGTCTTTTTTGTTTCATTGGATTTTTCGTCAGTTGTTACCTGCGTTGTTGTTTGCGTTGCAGGACCGTATCTGTATGTGAAAACGGGAAGATTCGGTGCTTTGATTCTCGGTGTGTAGTTACCGTTTTCTTCCTTCATTGCCTCGAAGGAAAGAGGCATATATGAAACATAGCCGTTTGCAGTTGTCAAGGTGAGATAAACCTCTGAAATTTCTCTTGAATTCAGACTTCTTAAGTCGGTGCTTACCTTACAGTCAACAATAGTATCACGGGTTGTAAACTGCTGTATCCATGTATTTTCTTTTTCGGCATATCCGACTCCCATATATCCGATTGCAAAGTTTAAAATATTCCCACGGTGACCTGAACTGTTCATCCAGGATTCCACTACCTCTTCGGGGCTTGTCTGCCCTCTTGCCGCATTTTCTCCTGTGCCTTTATGCGGAAATGATTTGGGTATCGTTGTATAACAGCCGGAGCCGTCAGGTCTTTTATGTGAAAATGAAGTTTCCAGTTCAACCGCACGGATATCGCAGGATGCCTGAAGTTCTGCGACCATAGATAATGACTGAAGTCCGTTGTTTGCCCGCTCGATATTCACCAGATTCAGAACTTCCCATTCATAATCCGATGCAATGGCTTTTATTTCGTCAGGCAGGCCTTTTGAAGCTGTCACAGCCGGAACACCTGCCATGCTAACAAACAAACATACACATAAAAGTATGCTGAAAATTCTTTTCATAATCCGCCCCCTACCTTACTGCTCTTTTAAGGAATGTTACTATATGCCCTCTTGTGCAGGTATCATTGGGAGAAAACGTGGTTGCACCTGTTCCCGAAGTAATACCCTCCTGAACTGCCCAGGCAACTGCCTTTGCATACGGTGCACCGGCAGGTACATCTGCAAAGGTGCTTACTGTTCCAACATCAGGTGAGCCGGACATTTTCCATAAGTATACAACGGTATCTGCACGGGTAACAAAGCTTTCGCCCCTGAATGCGCCTGACTCTACCATTCCCTTGCTGTTAGCCCAACGGGATGCGGTAAAATAGTAATCCTTATAGTTAACATCGGTAAAGGATACCGCCTGTTCACAGGGAGGCTCTCCCATTGCTCTCCAGATAAAGGTGATAATCTGCGCCTTTGTGCAGGTATTATCGGGAGAGAAGGTTGTAGCGGAAGTGCCTGTGGTAATCTTTTTGTCTACTGCCCATTTCACAGAGTCTGCATACCAGGCGCTGACAGGAACATCAACAAAGCTGCCTACAATTTCAGTCTTCGAAGCTGATGCTGCCGCATTTACCGCGGGAAGCACAAAACTATCCTCGGGAATTGAAGCAAGCACCTTTCTGCCGAGAGCTGCTGAAGCCTTCCAGGCATTTCCCGAAACGGAATTACCCTCTGAATAGCAATTATTTGTGGTAAAGGTACCGACGGGAAGATATACCAGATCTATCCTTCCGGGAAGCCCCGTAACGGCAATTCCCTCATCGACAGTCAGCTTACCAACGTTATAGCAATTCGTAAATGCACAATTGCATTTTGTTCTTCCGTAGTAGGCAAGTCCGGAAGCTATATTTGCCGTAAGATTACCCGAATTGTAGCAATCGGTAACGGTTGAATTTTCTACCGCTTTTAAATCGCCGTATTTTTCAGCATAGACAAACAAGCCGCAGGCAACCGAAGTGTTACCTTCACTCCAGTTCATTAAAGGAAGAGTAATATCTCCCGAATTATAGCATTCACTTATATCCGACTTCTGAATATCGGCAGCAAGACCGCCCGCAATGAGGTAAAAGTTATCATCATCGCCTGATTTCACGGTAATATCCGTACCACTAAAGCATTTTGTTACCTTACATCCTGCAATTTCCGATGCTAAACCGCCGAACATAAACTGCGTATTCAATGTACTCATATCCACTCCGGGGGCTTTGGTAATATTAAAACTCATTTTTCCGTTTGCCGTATAGCAATTTGTGATGGTTGCATCCAGCGCATGTGTAGCAAATGCACCTGCCCAGATACTGAGGCTTTCGGAGTATGCCGAATATGTTACGTCAATATTGAAGTTTATCAGTCCTAAATTACGGATTCCGGCATCGCTGTTTCCAAGACCGTTTGACATATATCCCATAAGTCCGAAATAACGGTCATTGCTTTTTTCCTGCATAAAGGGTTTTGCTTCGTTTATCTTTATGGTCATTCCCGAGATAACGTGGCCGTTTCCGTCAAGCTGACCTCTGAAAGAATCCGCACCAAACTGCGCTGTATTGAAAGCATTATCGCCGTTTCCGCCGTAGGCAGGAGTTCCGCCGATGGGAATCCAGTTTCCCCAGCCTGAAAGGTCTATATCCTTTATCAGCTTGAAGTATTTAGCTGAATCCTTACGTATTGCATTCAGCTGCTCTGCAGTTTCTATTAAATAAGGATCGTTTTTCGTTCCGCTTCCCCCTGCAAACACATAGGGACTGTCGCGAAGCACAGCCGGAGCACCCTGCCAGAAATCCTTCATTACAATATCTGTTAAGTAAGATTTCGGAACAAATCCCAGGGTATTGGCGATTATAACTCTGCACCATTCACCCACAAGCCCCGGAATTTCATCGGTAAGATCAAAGTCAATTATCTCAATTATCTGATTGGGCTGTATTTCAAATGCATATGTATGCTCTGTAGGATAGTGCCAGAGATATGCACCCGATGCCGCTATCTGATTACTGAGTTTTGCCGTTCCCGCAACCGCCTCGGAAATGCCTCTGTCATACTGGTGCCTTTTGTTGTAGTCCTCCATAGCCTGTGTATAAGCAGTATTAAAGGGTGCAGGATCAATATATTCGTGATAAACAAGCTTTATTGTTTTTTCGTTTATATAGTCTATGCTGTATGTATTGATTATTCTGGAACTCTTATTATCAATCTTAACAGGCTTTATTGTTTTTTCTCTTTCCGGCTTTACATCCTTTGAAAAGTGATAAGACTCATTAGCAACATAGGTTACGGTTGCCGTTACCATTGAATAAGGCGCAGGGATATCCGTCGTGCTGTAAACCACATCGCCAAGACATTTATATGCATCATCGCCGTAATCAAACACGGTGATTGGTTCCTCCGTAGTGTAATCGCAGATAAAGGGCTTTTTTTTCGCAGTTGCATATAATAAATCTACTTCAATTTCGGTAATTTCGTTAAACTTATGTCTGTCTTGCGCTCTCTTTGCCGCATACATTTCGTTATAGGGTCTTTCGGAATCGTTTCCTTCCTTTAAAAAGTTTCCGAAGGTTGCCCTCGCATCATTCATATTTACGTAGTCAACTTCCTCGTGATGCTCGTTCCAGACGGCATAATAAACCGCATCTGTATCTACGCCGTCAACTCCTGCCTCAAGAACGATTACAGTCGCTCCGATTTGCTGACTTGAGCCGTACATAGTTCTTGAATCGGGCTCGTGATATATGGAATATCCTCCGCTTATAAGCTCCATTGTTCCGAAGTCGCCTGCCTGAAAGCTTACAACCTTTACTGCTGAAGCTACTTCTTCTTTTTTGGGAGCGGTAGATTCCTTAGGTGCTCTTGCCGCCGTAAAATTATAAGTAATCTCAACGGTAC
>JAZQFU010000002.1:0-3496 GCA_045539675.1 Clostridia bacterium
AGAGGTTATTTTCTATGAGGATTTCTCCTCCTTTTCAGAGGGAATTCAGACTCAGACGCAGGTAACAAACTCATACTATAAGCCTTACAGCTTCGTGGAGGGGCAGTATGAGGTTAAATCCGAAAACGGAAATAAGTTCTTAAGACTTAGGTCACCCGACGGAAATACCGGATATCCCTTATGGAGAATAAGCATTCCTGCTTCAAAGTTTACCGGTGCAAGAACTCTTATTGTTGAATACAGAGTGAGAAATAATACATACAAAACGCGGAACTCCTTCGTTCGCTCAAGAACGGGAAGCACCTACGGAACCTTTCTTCCCGGGTTTGTTGAAGGAAATATCAAGGCAAATGCAAATTCGGGAACAACTGTAGGAAAATACAGGGAGAATGAGTGGGTTACCTTAACTAACGTGCTTCACGTGCTTCCCACATCTTCAACCTCGGGAAAGGTATATCGGAGAGTTTATGTTAACGGAAAATATTTCAGCACTACAATTCAGGATAATGTAAGCTCAGGCTCAAACGATTTTGTAAACCATGCAGGGGCTCTTAATTTCAATTTCAATCTTGTAAGGGTGCAAAAATCCCCGGCAGAGTATTTTGATATTGACTATGTGAGCGTATATACCGAGGGCGACACGGTAGGTCTTACCTTTGACGGAGTATCTGCGGATTCAGAGAGTATTATTCTGAATTCGGAAACACCTATAAGGGATTCTTATTTTAAATCCAGAGTCAAAATATACGATACGGAGGGGAAACTTGTAACCACCCTTTTGGATGCAAGTCTTCTAACGGGTGAAAACTGCGGAAAGGGTATGAAATTCAAGCTTACCTTCGCAAATAAGCTTAAGCCCGATACCGATTACGTAATGAAAATGACCACCATATATGATATTTTCACGAAATTCACCGGAGCATTGGAATTTCGATTCCATACCCGTCCTGCGGATTTTGTTTATAACGATATGGTTATATCAAAGAGTGAAAAAGACGGTAAAACCTATGCGCAGGTTAAATTCATGGCAGATAACAACACCTCCTCCGATGATGAGCTTATCCTTATATGGGGCGGCTATAAAGAAGAGGACGGAGCTTATAAAATGGTTAACGGGGAGGAATGCAGCTTTAAATTCCCCGGAAATACAAAAGATAGCAGCTATCTTACCAAGGAGCTGGAGGTTACCGGTTCGAATGTAATCCAATGTACTCTGTGGCATAACGGAAGGCTTATTTCCGTTTCCGCAGATTAAAATATAACATCAACTGAAAGGAAGAAGCATTATGAAAAAAAGAATTTTAAGTGTTGTAATTGCTGTGCTTATGATAATCCCCTTTGCAGGCTTTGCAGCGGAAGAAGAGGCAGCTGCTTTGCCCGAAATTACAAGCCTCTTATATGAGGATTTTTCGGCATGGAGCGACGGAGTTCAGGTAAAGCCTCTCATAGGAACAGCATATCCCACCGCATTAACGGATTTCGGCGGTGAATATGAAATAATTAATAATAACGGAGATAAAGACCTTCGTTTAAGAAAAATAAGCGGCATCAGCACAGGTGATGCTTATCCTCTCTGGAGACTTTCCGTTCCCAATTCGAAGTTTTCCTCAGCAGAAACCTTGGTTGTTGAATACAGGGTTAAAGTAAATACTTCTTCTGCTTCTGCTTATTTTCGCGGCAGATCCGGAGGTACCTACGGAACAAATATTCCTCTTTTTTCCAACGGAAAAATCTATGAGGGTAACAACAGAAAAACTGCCATAGGTTCATATGAAAACGGAGCGTGGGTTACCGTTACCAATGTTTTATACATAGATTCCTATCTTGACGGTAATTCCGTAAAAACCCTTAAGCGCGATATATATCTTGACGGTGAATTCAAGGGAACCTTCTCTGAAGCTTATGAAAAAGGAACTCAGGATTTTTCAGACGGTGCAGGTGCGCTTAACTTTAACTTCAATCTTTGTTATTTTCCCTTCAGCGCGGCGGCTGATGAAACTAACTATGTTGATATAGACTATATTAAGGTATATTCAGAAGCTTCGGAATTTTCCGCAGTATGTGAATCAGAGCTTTCAGAAACCGTAAGCAGCATCAATATGAAATTCTCAAATCACCCGTCGGCAGGAGAATTCGGAAACTCCGCATATATTACCGATTCCGAAGGAAATCTTATTGGCGGAATCGCAACGGGCGATATTATTTCAACAGGTGAAAAAACAGGTGATATTGAATACAGACTTAATCTGGACACAACCCTTGAGCCTTCCACTGATTATGTATTGTATTTCAGCGAGTTGCCCGATAATACAGGAAGAACCTTCTCGGGAGAATTCCCATTCACTACTCCTCCTGCAAGAAAATATGCAGAGGAAATCAGGTTAAGCCTTGGCGGAGTGCCTGCGGAAGAGCTTTCCGACGGTGAATATGATGTAACATATAATTTCATTAATGATGAAGCTTTACCTTCTGAGTATGTTCTCTGTGCGGCTCTTACCGATTCCGAAGGAATTCTTTCAGACCTTCAGATGCTTCCTCTTTCGGCAGAGCTTACGGGAGACAATGCAGTAAGCAAGAAGCTTACCTTATCCGGAACCGACGGAAAAACCTTAAAGCTTTTCGCAGTTCTTAAGGATTCCTTTGTTCCCGCATCGGCAGTTTACGAGCTTAGTGATGAGGGCGCGAAGGAGACTTCCGCATTCAACTGGAAGCATACCTTAAATAAAGAAGAAATCGGTCTTAAGAATTCCATAAACGGAGATACTCAAGTAATCACGGCAAAAGCTTCGGCAGAGCTTAACCGCCCTGCAACTCTTCTTGTTATGAAGGAAGGAAAAACTCTTGCAGATATTGATTTTGCTAATCCTCTTGAAAATATTGTAAGCATAATATCGGGAGAATTTGCTGAGGAAGGCTTTGCATATAAAATCCCTGACGTTAAAGGAAACTACGAAGCATATCTTTATCCCGTTGTATCTGAAAAGAGCGGTGCTGAATCCTTTGAATATTTCGGTGCGGAATATATAGCAGGCGGACTTGAAATCATAAAGGATATAACCGCAGATGAGATTCCCGGATTTCTTTCGGAATATGCAAAGGCATTTACCATAGACTTAACTGCATATAACGAATATACTCCCGAAGAAAAGGAACGTTTTGGGAAATCCGTTGAAGCTTCAAAAAAAGAGCTTGAGGGAAAAGCTTTCGAAGGCTTTACCGACTTCTCCAAGGCAATAGAGGATGCAGAAACTCTTATTTCCATAAAAACAAATGCAGATGTTAAGGAAACCATGGAAGCTCTTGCGGGAGAAACCGGAAAGCAGCTTTATAAGGAAGTAATTTCCGAAAATGCAAAAAACGAAACAGAAAAAGCAGTCCTTAAAGAAGAGCCCTTAACCCTTAAGGAATATGCCTCCTTCTTTGATGAAGCGGCAGTTCTCTGCGGAATAGAAAAATCCGAAAACTATTCACAGACCGATGAAATAATCAAAAAGTC
>JAZQFU010000003.1:0-5744 GCA_045539675.1 Clostridia bacterium
AGTTTCAATTTCTTCACCGTTTATATCATATGCGGTTATTTTTGCCTCTGATTTACCTGCGGGAATATCTGAAATTTCATATTTATTCATGTTGTTGAACTCATTTATAAGGGTATCATCTGCACCGCTTAAGGAGAGCACATACTCTGCAACCTCTCCCTTAAAGGTGGGATTTATTGTTACATACCATTTTCCATCCGTTATATCATAACTGATTTCCAGAATTGTAAGTCTGAAATCTGAATCCTCATAATTAAAATCATAAGGAATAAGATTACTTTTAAGCTGAGGATATCTGAAGGTTTTGTTATAGTTTTCCGAAGCTTCGTTTTCGGAAAACAAGGTGAATGCATCTGAAATTGATTCTTTTGAGAGTCCTTCGGGAGTTTTCACGGATATTCCGTCTCCATTATCCTTACCGTTGAGAGTAAAGCAGTTAACATAGGAAGGTACGGATTTTCCGCCGTATATATTTAATCCTTTATTCACGTTGTAACAGTTTCTGATAAGAGGAATATTCTCTTCCGACAATGATGTTACAATTGCTCCCACTGCGGTTACACCCGTAACATTTCCTGCATTAAAGCAGTTTTCGAAAACGAAATCCGGTTTAGTAAGCTTTCCGGCTATACCTGCGGCATAACCTCTGTTTGCATAAATTTCACCGAAGTTACAGGATGAGTAAATGCTTCCGTATGAGGAGGCGATAATTCCGCCTGCTCCGCCTGCTCCGTCGTTGGTATTTGTGGAATGAACAAGACCGTAGTTTGCACAGTCCTTAATAACATTTGATGCATTTGAAACACCAACTATACCGCCTGCTTCTCCGAAGGATTTAACCTCACCGCGGTTAACACAGTTTCTTATAACGGTTCCGCTTGTTTCTCCGTCATACATTCTTGCAATAATACCTCCGCAGAAGCCATTGGTCGAAGTAACGGTTGCATAATTGATTATATTCTCAAAGGTACACTTACCCGTTCCTCTTCCCGCAATTCCGCCTACGTTTCCTCTTCCCGAAACGCTTCCTTTAAGAACAATATTTTTAAAGGTTGCACCGTTGATTACGGGGAAAAGTCCGAACCCCTCGGTTGTCTGCGAGGTGGTTGCCTGTGTTGAAATATTAACATTGATTTCTTTTCCGTTACCGTCAAGAGAACCGGTAAATTCAACTCCAAGCTCAGTTACCGGCTCGGTTACCGCATCAGATTCACCAATATCTTCCATAATCCTGAAGGCTTTGCCGTTCATAAGCTTAATATTTGAAAGCTGACCCTTATTATATATGAGATAAGGATTTTCCTCTGTTCCTTCGCCACCGCCGAAGCCTGTTACAATCCTTCCGCAGCTTCCGTCAGGATTCCCGTAATATCCGTCTTTTTTGGCAACTACAGATACAAATAAGCTTTTTCCCGCTTCATAAGAAGAAATATCAGGCGAAAAAGAGGTTTCTTCAGTTTCATATTCTGCGATAAACTCTGTCATTGCGGAATCGGAATAAATTAAAACCTTATACCCTTCCGCACCTTCAGTTTCAGTCCAGCTTATATCGTAAGCACCTGTCTGCTGATTATACGAAACAACAGCTCCCATAACATCGGGAATATCAAGCTCAAGGAAAAGGGTACCGAATTTTATATAGGAAGAATCCGCATATCCGGTTTTTCCTTTTGCTCTCACATATATATCTGCATCAAATCCGTTCTTTCCGCCTTCCCCTATAACTTTTCTTACAAATTCTCCGCAAAGAGCGGAAATATCTGCATACTTATAGCTTCCGTCTTCTTTTGCAAGTTCAAGGGCTTTAATATATTCGTTATTATCTTTAACGAACTTTATCTGATATCCGGAAGCATTTTCCGAAACAAATTCAATTTTTTTGGCTTCTTTATCAAAGAATCTGGAGGAAAGGGTTGCTTTACGACTTTCACTGCCCGTGGAGTTTCCTCCCCCTCCTCCGCCACCGGCGGAGGAACCGCCGCTAACGGGGATAAACACATCGGAAGGCTCAGCTTCCTTATTCCCGTAAGTCACGGGAAGCTTTCTTTCATTCCGGGATACTATAACGAAGGCTTCCGCTCTTGTGATATTATTTCCCGCTCTGAAGCTTCCGTCAGAATATCCGTTTATAATTTTCCTTTCGCAAAGAGCATTTACGGCATCAACCGCCCAGAAAGGAATTTCCGAAGCATCGGAAAAGCTGCCTGCGTTTTTTCCTTCAAGCTTAAGAAGTCTTGCGATTATAACGCAAACCTCAGCTCTTGTTATATATAAATCGGGATTTGCGCTTCCGTTCTGATCTCCCTTTATATATCCTGCTTTTTTTGCAATAAGCATTTCGGGATAATACCACGAATCTTCGGAAACATCGGAAAATCCGGTTTCCGCTTTTTCGGTAAGAGAGAAATACCTGTTTACCGTTTTTATAAATTCCGCTCTGGTAATGGGATTATCCAGATTAAGCTCTCCGTTCTGATTACCCGATACGATTCCGGCACTTACAAGCACGGAAACAGAGTTATATGCCCAATGAGTGCTTTCCGCAGAAAAAGCTGTAAATCCGGTCAGCACAAGCATCAACGAAACAGTAAGACTTAATATTCTTTTCATTTACCTCTTCCTCCGCTCTTATAAATTTCCGAGACCGTTGATTACGATAATATGGTCAAGCTCGTAGCTTACAAATTTTGACATAACAAGGCTCGCCTTCGTTACATCGTTGTTAACATCTTCAAGGGTAACAATATCGTCGAGAGTTCCTTTTTTAATTTCAACCTCTCTGCCATCATCGGGAATATTGATTACCGTTATATTATCTGTGCTTACGGTATGATAAAGCTTCGTATAGGTTAACGGGTTTTCAACGTCAAGAATGCTGAAAAGATCTCCGTGCTCCTTTGTATACAACGCCTGAAGAGTTGTTCCCTTAAGCTGCTTCACATAAGACATTCCTACTGCATTTGAGGTTTCGGGGGTGTAGTAATCCCTGTCTCCAACCGTAGGCATATCAAAGGGGAAGGTTGAATCTGCTCCCGATACAGAGGTTGCATAGGGAACACTTACGGAATTTGAAAACTTAAAGAAGCCGTATGCACTCTCCGTATCTTCAATTCTTAAAACACGCTCAATATGAGTTATATTTCCCTTTGACTGAAGAACTCTTATGATATCTCCGTTTCTTAAGGGCTTTACCGCAACCTTATGAGGAGTATCACCTTCCGCACATCCGTTAATAAGAGCTTTATAGGGATAGTAACATTCATCGGTATCTATAACAGCCGACTTTTTTTCTCCGTTTTCCCAGTAGTGAATTTTTGTAACCTTCTTACCGCTGACATCGTCATATGCTTCGGTTTTCTTTATAAACACAGCCATAGGATTACCTGCAGAAATATTGCCTGTTCTGTAGGCATCTCTTCTTCCTCTTACCACAACAAGACCTGCAACACCTGTATCGGGGTCTATATCATAGCCCTGAAGATCAAGAGAAAATGCCGCATAAAGCTGAGATACACCCAAAACCTTATAATTCTCTTCCGAATTGGGAAGCTCATACAGAGAAATCATATCAACATTGGCGGGATATGCGGAATTAAGATATCCGTTTGCAAAGCCATAGGGCCTATATGCAACAAGATTTTTAAGTCCGTAGGTATCAATTTCGGGAACTGCAAGAATAACGGTATCGGAGGTTATAAAGAACTTTCCTCCCACAGTTTTGCTCACGCCTCTTACTGTTACCGCTCTGGGACTTCGAAAGCCTGCCTTTAAAGTGTCGTAGCTTTCAGCATCGCTTTCCGTATACTGAATAACAGACTGCTGGATATAAGTTTCAGAAAGCTCACCGAAGGATAAATCCGCATTGGGAGTATCGGTATCTATTCCGGTAATCATACCGTTATTTACCTTTACTATGGCAGGTCTTCCGGCAGCCTTTGAATTTGCGAGCACGGAGGCAACAGAGGGTCTTTCATTAATCATCGAAACTCTCTTCTGTACGGATTTTCCGCTCACGCTTACACCGTCAATAACCGCCTTGTCGGATAAGGGCAATTCAAGAAGCTCTCCCGTTTTTGTGAACAGCTTTATGAGAACCACCGGCTCTCCCTGATTCTTCGATACCGCTCTAATTATATAAGCATAATCCTTGGAAGCCGATGCTTCGGTTTTCACGTATGCGGCTTTTCCGGTTATATCAAGAAAAAGCTCTGTTTCCCCTCCAAGCTTAAGACCGTTTAAAAGATTCGGCTTAACGGAGGTCAGAGAAGAAGATAAAGCATACCCCTTTCCGTTTATAAGAAGCTCGCCGCCGTTATCTACGGAGGTTAATTCTCCGCTTACGTTATTTTCCGAAACGGCAAGCATATAACAGGTTTTTCCGTTAATCTTTTCAGGTGCCTCCGCAACAGAAACCACCGAACCGCTCTTTAATTGTGATAATGAGCTGATATTGTTATTTAAAACAAATGAATAAGCATATTCATCATCATTAAGCTCAACAGACATTGCAGGATTAAACAGGCATGAAATCCCTTCCTCACCTTCTTCGGTAACTATTCTGTCTGCAACTATATTTCTTGCAGGAGCATCAAAGGAACCGCCCGCATAATTGAAGCTGTATATAATAACAATATCCTTTGCATTATCTCCCGTATTTTCAATAAACTCTATAAATCCGTCTTGGGGAATAAGCTCTGATAATTCTTTATCAATGATTCTGACTCCGTTATATATAACGGCAGGTCTTTTCCCGGGAAGTTTTACCTTCACGGAATCCGCCGTATTAAGGTCTTCATCGTATTCAATATACTCATCTGTTACGTTTATAATATCCTTTGCATTAACGGTAACCGAATCATCCTTATCCTTACAGGTTATGTATAAAATCTCGTAGTTTCCGCTAAGCTCATTATTTCTGATATATGCCTTTACCCTATGACCGAGATACGAAGCTGCACCTGTATTTCCCGCAAGGGCAATCAGATTTTCGCCGTTTTCCGTTTTTTGAAGAACCACTCTTTCCCGATCGCCCGTGGATTCACCGTCAATGGCAACCATACCGTTATCGGAAATGATTCCTTCAATCTCATAAACGGAAAATCTTTCTCCGAGAATATTTTTTGAGGAATTTACCTTAAGCTTTATCTCATCTCCGCCAGCAACAGACATTTCTATTATATTGGTAAATAACGCATTGTATATGATTCTTACCGCATCACCGCCGCTTACGGTATCTCCCCCGCCGAGGGTTATTCCTTTGAGCAATCCGATCTGCTTCGCTATCATATAATATCCGGAGGGATATCCGCCCATCATACGAGCATGATATGTATATCCCAGAGCATTCACAACCACAGTAATTGCCTCGTTTAAGCAAATCTGCTTATCGGGGTGAAAATAATTGTTTCCGTCTCCGTTAACAATGCCCAGATCCTTTCCTGCCTTTATTTGGGAATAAAAGGGATGATTTTCAGGAACATCAATAAAATCAAGCCCCTCCCCGCCTTTTGAAAAATCAGTTCCGGGATAAAGTACCGAAAGCACCATAGAAACAATTTCTCCTTTGGTTATAACAAAGGTGGCATCGTAATCCTCCTCTATTAATTCAAGAACCTTAAGAAAGCTCATTTCCGTGCTGTATTTTTCATTGAACTTATCGCTTTCGGCAAAGCTTAATGTAAAAACATTAAAAATCAGCGTCAAAGCCAGAATAAAAGCTGTAATTTTTATTTTATTCATACATA
>JAZQFU010000004.1:0-2782 GCA_045539675.1 Clostridia bacterium
GTTTCAAGAGTATGCAAGGAATTTAGTGTTATGCCGGGAAGATACACTCTCGCCGATCTTTCGGCATTACCTGAAAATACAGAAGGTATGTATGTAGTTTCGTATATTGCAGAAGAAAATGAATTTATTCCGGTAAGCGGAATAAAAACGGTAAATGAAGCTGTATATGAGTTCGGAGCAACCGATTCCTCCGTTAATATTTATCATGGAGAAAACGATTCAGTCATTATAAACGGTATGCTTGATTCTTCCGGTAAAGCTCTCGGAATTTATGTATTAAAAAACGGAAAGAAGCTGTCGGATTATAACGGCGTAAATTATAACGATGTTTTTCTTTATTCAGGTGCGGTGACAACCGATGAAAACGGATATTACGGAGTTATGGTTTCATTCGTTGATGAAGCAGAAGAAAAATATACCGTTGTGGTTACAGGTAAGGATTTTAACGAAGAAATCACCTTTGAATGGTCAAACGAAGAATCGAGAAACAGTCTTTTGGACGAGATACTCAAAGCTTCAGAGATTTCTGCGGAAGCACTTTCAGAAAAACTCGGACTTTCCCGCGAGAACCCTGAAAGCGAAGCCGTAGCAAAGCTTCTTCTTAAGGTTAATTCACAGGTAGACGAGAACGTGGTTTCAGAAATCTTAAGGGGAATAATTTTATCATCGGAAAATCAGATTGATATTAATACATTTGTTTCTATGTATGATAATGCAGTTATACTGGAAAGTATAAACAAAGGATTAGTTACAGATATATCCGTTTATGCTGAAAAGCTTCATCTTGATTCGGAAATCATTGATATTTACGAAAAGCTTAACGATACCTCACGTCTGAAGATATCTTCCGTTCTTATGGCAGGCAAGGATTTCAGAAAAAATTCTGAACTTATGCCGGTATTCAAAGAAGCAGTAATAACAGAAGCTGTTTTAACACTTGATGATATCTCAGAAGTAAGCAGAATAATCATTGATTTTTCCGATGAGCTTGCTGCAGAGGAAGATATTTCTTTCTTTGCAGAACTCAGCGATAATAAAAAAGAATCTGTAATATCTGATCTTCGTGCAAAAGGCAATGTTTATGATTTTGAGTCTTTCGGTAGTGTGTTTGCTGAAATAATTCTGAATGTAAGAGCAATGAATGAAGCGTATATTACCGCTGTTTCCTTTGGTGATTATGAGTTGGAACCTGCATTTTCAAGAGAGGTTTTCAGCTATAAGATATATATGAATTCATCAGAATTCATTGCGCCTTCTTTCTCGGTAAGTAACGGTGCTTCAGGCGAAATAACAAACTATTCCGGAATGCGGGGAGAAGCAACTGAAATAACCGTAACCTCAGCCGACGGTGAAAACACAAACACGTATACATTTGTATTTGATGTGAAAAGAAAAGGCGGAGACAATTTCAAAAATTCAGCCTCTGTTGTTGATTCAAACGGTAAGGTTATTTTAAGTAACGATACAGCGGAAGCAAATGCATTCTTCCTCTATGTGAGCGGATACGCGGCATCACACAGTAATCACAGAATTAATCAGTGGGGCTTCTTCAAAATAGATGTGGAATCAATCCCTGATAATGCTGAGGATATTAAGTTTACAGTTGTTGCAGATAACGGAATTTCCGATGCGGCTAAGAATCATATGAATACCGGAAATTGGGTATTCGGATTATACGAAGCTGAAAAAGCAAACGATAGCTGGAAGGACGGAACAATTCCTTCAGTAATGGTTAATTCCGGAAGTTCGGAAGAACTGGGACTTAAGAAGCTTGATACGTTAACAAGAAAGAATATGACTGTAAATTCGGGAATTATATCTCTTACCGGCAAGATTTCGGAAGCGATATATGCGGCAAAGGAAAGCGGAAAGAAATATATTACCATCGGACTCACCCTTGAAGATACAGATGCTGAGGGCAATACAACCAATGTTTTCAGACCTGCTCACTTTGATACGGAAAGCTCACGTCCTTACGTAAGCTGGGTAGTATACCCTGAGGAAGAGGATAATTCACTGGCCAAGGTTGTTTTTGAAAATGCTTTTTTAACTGAAAGAATCTCACCTGATAAGACTGAATATACAGTTGTAAAAACAAGTAGCGGAATTTTAGCAGGAGAATTTATAACACGTTCGGTATTTGCTGATGTAAGAGTAAATGAGGCTACAGAAGATTTTATCTCTGTTACCGTAACTGCACAGAACGGTAACGAGAAAACCATAACCTTCACCGCCGTTCCTCCTTCTTCCGCAGGCTTTACCGAAGACGGAAGTCTCGAAATATTAAACTTTGAGACAGCAGGAAAAACCGAATCCGGAAGCGGTGTGGAAATTAGCGCAGAGTTTAAGAATAATTCTGTTTCTCCCAAGAGAATACGCATTATATCCAATGTTATATCCGGCAATAAAATTGCAGAAAGATTCGAATTTCCTGTTTATGCGGCAAGTGGTTATTCGGATTATACGTCGAACTTTACCCTTCCGTTATCTTCCGAGGAACAAAGCGTTATTTCATATATAGCATATGACGACAGATTTATTCCCATATCGGAAATCAGTGTTCTGGGCAGTGCTGCGGATGAGTATATAAAATCAGAAGAGCTGCTTGTTACCTATAAGGATGCAGAAAATGAGATTATTTCTGTTAACGGGAAGCGTGAATCAGAAAATGCTCCTGTAGGTGTATATATTTTAAGAAGCGGAAAAGAGCTTGCTGATTATAACGGTTATAATGCTTCCGAAGTATTCTTATATGCAGGTGCGGATACAACTGACGAAGAAG
>JAZQFU010000005.1:0-8611 GCA_045539675.1 Clostridia bacterium
CTCCATTAATTATAACAAGGCTGGCACCGTTTACGGCAGTTCCGTTCACATCCGTTCCCGATGAAATAACTCTGAAATACTCATTATCCGTTGTCATAAAATCGAAAACGTATGCAAGATTTCCGTTTCTTATGCTTAAAAGCTCTTCTGTTTTGATAAAGTTTGAGTCGGGCAATCCGACAAAGGTTGCATTTGCATCTGCTGCTTCATTTACTACCTTTGCATAAAGGTCGCCGTTTCCTTTGTCTGCCAGAGTTAAGTTGGTTCCCCATCCGCCCATATCAATATAACGCTCGGAGCCTGAAGGATAATAAGCGGTCACGCCCTTTGCACGGTAAACATCCCCTGCTTTAAGGTCTCCGCCGTCAAAGGTAACAAGAGCAAGCTCGAAGGGAGCTTCAGTTGATGCAAAGGAAACAGTACCCATTGCTGAAAATAACATTGCCGCCGTGATTAAAAGTGATAAAAGCCTGAATGATTTCTTCATAATTTTTCACCTCATAATTAATATATATAAAATTCCTTCAAGGGGCTTCCCACAAAGTTATAGAAAAGAAGCCAGTCTTCAAAGGATTCTATGCCCTTAAGATTTCTTATTAAAGAATAATCTGCCGTTACCGTATCACCTGAAATATATTCTCCGTTATATATGGCATACGGTCTTATATATAACCTTCAGCCGTTTTCAAGCCGGGAGGACGTTATTTTAAATCCGAAATAACCTTCTTTGTTTACCGGATATTCCGCTTTTATTCTTTCGGTTCCTGATTCTCCGGGAACGGGATCGGAATTCTCCTCAGAAAGAAGAATTCCGAATTCCGATACATTTTTCCCCAAGTCTTCAAGCTTTCCGAAATAATAAAGGTCACTTCCCTCTCTTGCCATTTCCTCATAGCTTGAAACGGAAGGCTTTTTATCTTCTATTCTTGAAAAATATGCATAGAAGACCGAAAGCTTATGGGGAATTCCAATAGTACATTCAAAGCCGTCTTCCCTTACGCCCGAAAGCTCCTCACCGTTAAAGGTTACCTTTGAAAGATACCAGCCCTCTTCGGGAGTCACGGTAAAGCTTACCGCTTCACCAACTGCAAAGACCTTATTATATTCAACGGTTCCTTTACCGCTGTTGAATACGCTTAAGACCTTATTGTTAATTTCATAAAGCTCCTCCTCGGAGGCAATATCAACTCTCGGCCATATGGAATTGGTATAGTCGTCGTGATAAACGGGTTCTGAATATACATAAGCGGTTTTTGCATAGTCACTCCAGCCGATACGGTCGGTGAAAAGCTCAAAGTAGCCTCTTAAGGGAATATACAGGCAACCGTTTTTCATTTCGGTGGGATAATCCATAGTCTTTTTCTCACCGTTTACCTTTACCTCCGCAGAGCCTTCGGTAAGCTCGATTACTCTCGTGCTCTCACCCAAGTGAGTATAGCCGTTGTAGAGCTGACTTACCCTTGTTACGGTATGCACTCCGTTTTCTTCCTTATATTCTGCTCCGTATGCCTTGGCGGTTTCAGAAAGAGGAACGAAAAGTGAGCCGTTGACCGAATAGGGTTTATTTTCATATTCTACGGGTGTTCCGTTTATTCTTACGGTTGTTCCCTCATATTTGGTAACGGGGGTTCCGTTGAAATAAAGATTATCGGTTCCGTATTCCTTTTCTACCTTAAGAACTCCGTTTTCATAAGTCCATTTAAAGGTATGTCTCTGATAATCATATTCATCAGCGCTTCCCGAAGGAATATTCTCTCCCCTTTCATCGGAAACTGAAGCAACAGCCGTAGGAACAGCCATTGTTACAGTTCCGTCATCCGAGGAAAGATGAACCTCTCCTCCCTCATGGGAGAAGCTTCCCCGTGAGGTTGAAGAAACAAGTGTTTTTCCGCCCTTTGAAAGCTTTGTGCCGTTAATAAGTGCATAGTTTTCACCGTCAACTACCGCCGCAACACCCTCAAAGGTAACGTCACCGAAGGTTACTTCACCGCCCTCGCTTTCAAGACGGATATAAACCTCTTTTCCTTCTACGGTTATTTTCATAACCCTGCCGTTATTTTCCTCTTTGACCTGTTTTTTCGCATCCTCCGACTTTAAGATATCGAAGGTGGAAACCATAACGGTTTCATCAGTTTCTTCGGTTTCGAATCTTACTGCATACTGATTCTTTTTATTGGCATGTCTTGTCTGAGGTCTTTGCTCCTCACCGTTAATATTAAGATATCTGTCTATCTGCATTATATCTTTGATTTCCGGATACCTTATATTGGAAACAAGCTTCGCTCTGCCCTGAGTCGTTACGGTTTCTGCATCATCCACGTAAACCTCGGGCTGACTTCTGAAATGAAGATTGTATTCCATGCTGAGCTTTTCTTCGTTTTTGGTCTTAAGCTCGTCTACAACCACAAGATAATCGGGCTTTAAGTAAATAAGATGCCTTTTCGCCTTTGAAAAATACTCATCATATGCCTTAGTTGAATCACCTGAGGTTATATTGAATATATCCCCGGGAATATAGCCCAGGATTTCACCGTTACGGTTCATACATTCCGCTTCATTTGTTACTTCATAAAACTGACCTTTACCGCCTTTAACGGTTATTCCGTTATGAGCAACAGTCTGCTTTGTGTAATATCTGTGGTGATCGCTGTTATAGTAATCATACCATCCCGAATCCACCGCAAGAGGCTCTCCGTATGCATAAATATTAAAGGTATTGTTATCTGCATGAGTATGGTTATATGCACCGTAGGGGCTTGCTTTGAAATTTATTCCCACTCTGTTGGGATCGGTAAGATCGCTTAAAAACATAACCCAGCCGATATCACGGTCATAATAGGAATTCATTTCGGTAAAGGGCGGTATTGCCTCAACATCGTTGAAATATTTATAGGTTACAAGCTCTTCCGCATAGGGCATAACGCCTCTTGTTTCCGCCGCCCATTTAGCATAAGGATCGTTATATCTTGATGCATACATAAGATGTGCATTGGTAACGGTGGAGTCAACCCAGGATACATTGTATATCTCGTCTCCGAAGGAGCCAAAGGGCGAGCCTGAGCCTGAAAAATACATAAAGTAATCTCTTCTGTTTCTTTCACCGGGCTTATCAAAAACCTTAAAGCCGGTTGCAGTTTCAATGGCATCAAGCGCCATTCCGAAGGTTACGGTCTGACCGTAGCTGGCGTATGCGGTTCCTCCCGAATATCCGCCATCCTGACCGCCCCAGGGAGGAAGCACTCCCACGCAGACAGGAAAAAGCTCGGTAAACCATTTTTTCGCCTCGGGAAGCTCGTGAAGAAGAATCATGGATTCTATGAGTCTTTTCTGAGCTTGTGAGGACTTATGGGAATCATAGGGAAGCTCCCATAAGGGATAATCTCTCATAAAAAGACTGTACATATATCCGATTCGATACTCAAGCATTTCAAGAATAACCTTTTTATCTGCAGGAGAAATGAAATGATATACCCAGTCGAAGGTAAGCGCCGTGGTATAGGATATATATTCAAAAACCTGATCCTGAATATTATACTGAGTCATTCCGTAGGGATTCCAGGAAGCAATTTTTCCTGCAAATGCCGCCGCCTTTTTACCGTATTTATCCTCACCGGTTATAAGATACATATATGCCGCATCCAGCATTTCCTTACATTTTCCGTCGCTGTAATTTCTGAGGTCGGTTTTAAGGTTATTTTTATCATCCGCCGAAGCATTTGGATCCCATACCATAAAATCATCGGGATCCTCAGGCAATGGATTTGAAAGCTCCTTATCCACCTTCGCTTTAAGATTTTCATAGAATTCCTTTGCATCCCCCGACTCCTTATTGGCACGGAATTCTTCTATGTTACTGCTGTTTACCCAGATTCTCGGATGCTCATCGGGCATACTTTCCATGAGCTCATATGAATCAGGCACCGGAAGCACGGTTGCATCCTCTCTGATTCTGAAGCGTTTGGTCTTCGACCATTCGGTTTCACCGTTCATATTGGTTGCCTTAACACGGTAATACCATACTCCCGGTTCAAGGGTATGAGAGAAAAGATAGAAATTCTTTTCTATATTTTCAATATCATATTCAGGATTATCCATAGCTTCATTTCTTGCAAGCTGAAGCCGGTAGCCATCTGCCAGAGCTATTGCAGGCCAGTTGAAGTATGGAGGATTCTGAATCATTATCTGCTTATCTCTCGGAGAAAAACGAAGCTCCTGACCGAAATCCTCTTCAACCCATATATCCGGTTCAGTTTCACTTTCTTCATCGCCCTTTATAACCGTTATATCATCAATATATGAAGTTGCAGTTTCGGTTTTTCCGCTCTGCCTCTGTATAATAAAGTTTGTGATTCCGTTGGCTTTAAGCTCCTCCTTTAAGGGAACCTCTATTTTTTCTGCCGCAAGCTCATCATTAAGCCAGAAATCGTAAAGCCCTGCTTCGGTATCCACAACAAGCTTTATTTTAAACCACTTATTGGCATCTATGGGCTGTGCAAATTCCATAAGCTGAGTATTGTTTTCTCCCGTAAGAGGAATTATATTTCCGGAAAGTATGTTAAGCACGCTTCTGTTTAATCTGCTTACGGTATCGTAAACCTTTACGGATGCCGCCGGATGAAAGGCGGTCATCATATACTTAAAGCTTAAGGTTATCTTCCCCTTGCTGTTAGCCTCAAGAGTCACGTTTGCAGACGTGCTTGCACCTGCATCGGGGCCGTTATTTTCAATTCTTACTGCCTTTGTTCCGCCAACGGGTGATTTTGCAACGGTAGTATAAACTCCTGAAGTTCCTCCGATTTTAACATATCTGTTGGAAATATCGGTTTCTCCGATTTCGAAGTTTTCAAAATCTGCCCGGGCAAGAACGGTTTTGCCGTAAACCGCTACGGGAAGAATACTTAAGATAATTGCAGATACAAGGAGCAGACTGATTATTTTTTTCAAAATTAACTCCTCCTTACTTATACCATATCATATCATAAAGTACCGAATAGCTTCCCCGGACGTATACCATTGCTCCGATTTCAATATCGGTAGGCTCAACCTCGGTAAGCTTTTCTTTTTTGGTATCAAATATAAAGAAATGGGTTTTATCGTTTTTCATAAAGGTTCTGTCCCACTCGGGAGAAACTCCGTCCTTGCAGTTTACCACAATAGCCGAAGGTGAATGCTCTATAATGCTTCCTACCGAGCTCATAAGTCCCATATTCATATAAACAAGGCTTTCGGATTTGCTTAAGGTATACTGAGGATTACCGTCGTAACGGTATAAAAGCCTCATCTGATCCACAAAGCCCGCCGAAGACTCGGAAAGCTGAACAACATCACCGGGCTTAAGCTCCGAGAAGAGAATTCCGTTTCCGTATTCCTCGTCATAATCTCCTACTTCATTGTCAAGACATTTATAGGAAACCTCTCCGCCCTTCAATATACCTTCAATTTTAGTTCCTCTTTCGCCGTTTTCAGCATAGGTTGATACCTTTGTTACTATAACAGATTCCAGATAATTGGGAATCTTTGTTGCACTTTTTGCCGCAGAGCGCATAATCACCGCACCCACATAGTTTTCAAAGTTTGCGCCGTAAAATTCAACTTCGGTATAAGTTCTGTCGTGAGCAAGATAGCTGATATTATGAACGACAAAATCACTTTCATTTCCTGAAAATTCCATGGGAGCTTCAAAAATTACGGTAGAAGCATTAACAAGATATCTTGTTCCCAGCGCACGGTTACCGCTTCTGTAGGTGGCGGTTATGCTGCCCGTTGCCTTATAGTCAAAGGTAAATGCATCATCATCTCTCGACTTTCTCTGAGGAGTCGCAGTTCTGTCTTCATATGTATATATATGGGTAAGCTGACCTTTTTCGTTAAGTCTGTATTTAATCAGCTGCTGCTCGGTGATATTTCCCTCGGAATCGGGAACACCGTTAACTCTAAGTGCGGAATCCTCTGCCGCTTTTTCTGCAGGAACCTTCGTATTGCCGTTTACGGAAACCTTTTCCGCAGGCTCATAAACGGCAATTCCCTTTGAGGTCATTACTTTAAATTTATAAGCCTTATCAACTACTCCCTTATATCCGATTTTGAGAAGATATCCGTATTTTTCGCCTGCCTGTTCTTCAAGTTCATCAAAAAGCTCGCCTCTGAAGTTAAGGCTCCATACAGCGGTTTTTCCGATTTCGGGAATATATTCCGTTACGGGAGAAATATAGAATTTATTTTCTCCTATAACTGCAAAGCTTCCGTTTTCATCCTCGCCAAGCTCTGCAACCGTTCCTTCCGTCTGAGCCGGACTTACGAAAATCTTAACATTTTTTCCGTCTTTACTCTCCGCAACCGAAAGAACTTCATTAACATAGATTTCCGAAGGCTCAATCCTCTTGCCTTCTTTTTCAATATCATAAATGATACCCGTATTATTAAAATCGAAGCTTTCTCTTCCTTCAACGCTTATTTTTCCGAGTGCCGCACTTGCAGAATAAACGGAATAATCCTTTAAGGAAAGAACGGAAATAACATCATAGACTCCGTTTCCGTTACTGTCTGTCAGGAGAACCTCTCCCGATTCAGGAATTATTTCTTCATAAGAAAGCTCAGGATACGCTATTCCGTTATATATAAAATAGGTATTGCCGTCGAAGGGAAGCTCTTTTTCCTTGCCTTCGCTTACGGAATAAATAAGCTTATTTTCCGATACACCGAGAATTTTCCCCGATTCCAGAATTATTCTTGCTTTATCCCCGTGCTTTGATTCGTAATATATTATTTCGGAAAGTCCGCCCTCTTCGGTTTTATCTATGAAATAAAACTCTGCATCAAGTCCGAGCATTTCCGAAATATCTGTTTCTCCGCATAAATAAAGATAGCCGCCTATACTTACCGTACCCTCGGAAACCGCATCAGACGAAGAACCGAGACCGGTTAATTCATTTGCTTCAACAATTCCTCTGCCCTTATAAAGATTAAAAACCGATGCACCAAGGGTTTCTCCGTCCTTCATTTTAAGAGAATCCGTACCGTAGGAATACTGAAGCTTAACCTTTACGTCAAGAGCATTGAGCAAGAGTATTGACAGATTTTCACCGTTTACGTTTTCATCCATACCGAGTCTTACGCCCGATGAAATTCTTTCGGATGAGGCTGTAAGAAGGTATCCGGTAGGGTATCCGCCGCTTGCTTCTGCAAACGCCTCATATCCGAGAAGTCTTACAAGAAGAGTAACCGCATCACGATAAAGAAGCTTATCATCGGGTCGGAAAGCACCGTTTCCCGTTCCTTTTATAACCTTAAGTGAATTAAGAACTCCCACCGCATTGAAATAGCTTTTCCCCTTCTTAACGTCGTTGAAAGCTTGTGAAGCATCCGCTCCCGCAATATCGGAATAACCCGAAAGTGCCGCAAGATAAACTGCAAATTCCCCACGGGTTACCTCCTTTTCAATATCAAAGCTGCTTTTTATAATGCCAAGCTTTCCTAAGATTTCCGATTCACCGGAAGTCTTAATCTCATCAGAGCTTACTTCTGCAAAGGAAGTAAGAAAGCTGACCGATGAAAGCAGAATAACACTTATAAGCAAAAAACATAAAACACGTCTGAACATTGTTTATTCCTCCTTTGACTTAATTATATTACACGCAGGTGGATTTGAAAATGATATAAATATTAAATTTTTGAGAAAAATCAAAATCAGTTGAAAATTCAGTTTTCCTATGTTATACTGATTTTAGAACAGAAAATTGTGATAATTCAATACTTAAATTAAGTATTTCTACTAAATTTACCGAAAAAATTCATAAAAAAGGAGTCCGGCGTAAAAATGAATAAATTAGAAAAATCAAATATTTTCAAGAGTGAGGATGTTACAATTTCATACGTTCATTCCACGGTTCTGCACATCCTTTCAAGGAAATGGAATTATGCGGAAATATATACGTTAATAGTTCATATGTATCTGGTGCTTCAGGGAGACTATTATGCATATGTTAACGGAAAGAGAATCTATCTTTCCGAAGGGGAGATTCTTTTTGTTCCGGAGGGCTACACCTACAGATCCGAAGGTATAAGCGAAAGATTTTCTTTTATAGGAGTGTATTTTAAAATAGCGGAAAGTCCGAAGGATTTTCCGGAAGGGATTTTTTCATCCCCCTTCACCCTGCAGGTAGATGAAAAAACAAAGCAAAAGATTATTGCCGTTCACGAAGAAATGGAATTAAAAAATGACGGTTATATGATAACCGTCAAAGCATTATTATACGATGTATTAAGAACCGTCTTTTCAAAAAAGAAAAGCAAAGAGTTTCCCGAAAGCTATTACCTTATCAAAAATGCCATAAGCTACATTAAGGAAAACTATTCAAAGGAAAACGTGGACGTAAACTATCTTGCAGAGATTTCGGGAGTAACTCCCACCCACTTTATAAATGTTTTCAAAAGCATTTTCAATATGACTCCAAAAAGCTTTATTATTGAGCTTCGTATGGAAAAAGCAAAGCAGCTTCTCACTTATTCCCCCCATACCGTTTCGGAAATTTCGAGGCTTTTGGGCTTTACCGATGTTTCCTGCTTCAGCAATGCCTTTAAAAGCTATACGGGATTAAGCCCTTTGAATTAC
>JAZQFU010000006.1:0-18657 GCA_045539675.1 Clostridia bacterium
CCGCCGCTTTTTCTGCTTCAGCGGAAACATCTCCGTCTGCGGTGCAGACGATAGCCTTAACCTTTGCAGCCTTGTATCTGTAATCAAAATCGTGCTCTACAAGCTGATTGGTCGCAGGAATTGCTATAGCACCGATTTTATGAAGAGCAAGCATAGCGAACCAGAACTGATAATGTCTCTTTAATACCAGCATTACGGTATCACCCTTGCTGATTCCCAATGATTCAAAATAGTTAGCTGTCTTTGCGGAATATTTCTTCATATCGCTGAAGGTGAAGCGTCTGTCTGATTTATCGTTTGCAACCCACATCATTGCAAGCTTATCGGGATTTTTTTCGGCAATTGCATCAACGCAGTCAAATGCGAAGTTGAATTTATCTTCATTTTTAAAGCTGATGCCGTTGAATACGCCCTTTTCATCATAGGTTGATTCGATAAATTTATCTGCAACAGTCACGGATTTTGCTTTCTTTGCCGCAACCTTCTCTGCAATTATGGGAGCTTCGGGGTATTCCTCGCTTACGGTGCCTGCCTGGGGATTCAATACAACCGCATGAAATTCACAGCCGCCTTCGGATACCGCAATCATACCGTGGGGGATTATACTGTTATAAAAAATAGAGTCGCCCTCGTTGAGAACATCTATATGATTTCCTACCTGAACCTTTAATGAGCCTTTAACGATAACATCAAATTCCTGACCGTTATGAGAGCTTAAGTGAATGGGAGTATTCTGCTCCTCTTCAAGATAAGGGAATTTAACAAGGAAGGGTTCAGCAAGCTTATCTCTGAACTTGGGTGCAAGGTTGTTATATTCAACACCGTGCTTCTTTAAAATCTTAAGACCTTCTCCCTTTCTCGTTATTGCAAAAGAGGTAAGAGTGGTGCTGGTTCCTTCAAGAATATCAACAACCTCAACGTTACACGCCTTGGCGCACTTATAAATGAAGGTAAAGCTGAAATCGGTTTCGCCCTGTTCAAGCAGCTTGTATTCCTCTGCCGATACACCTGTGAGCTTTGCGAGCTCTTCCTGCGAGAAGCCTTTTGCTTCACGAAGCTCTTTTATTCTTCCCGCTACATCCTTTAAACTGTAATCCATTGTTTTGTCTCCTTTCAAATTCAGACAATCCGAATAAAACAAAAAACCCGTCTCAAAGAAAATCTTTGAGACGGGATATATAACCCGCGGTACCACTCAAATTACGGAAAATTTTTCCGTCACTCACCGGGCTCTGACAAGCCCTTTGCCTTTACGCAGCAATACGGAAGGAGTCTACTTGCTTTCGCTTTCGGTCCTCCGACTCAGAGGTGATAAGTCATTGGAAAGCTCCGCCATTGCCTCGCACCACCCGGCAACTCTCTCAAGGCCTCACAATCCGACCGTCCTCGTCGCAGTCGTTTTTTGTGATATTCAAATTTTAAATGCATTATACTCCGCTGTTTTTGATTTGTCAATAGTTTTTTTAAAATTTTTTTCAGTTTTTTTATTTTCACTTCAATCCGGACCGATTCAAAGCATTACAGATATGAATAAAAATCCGGAAATTAATAAACCGCACAAGAAACAGGGAGGAACTTCTCCCTCCCTTTAAATTTTCTTATTTGTGAGCAAATGCCGAAAGACCCTGCTTTGCACAGGGAATTTCGGAATTAATTATATAGCTCTTTCAACCTTACCTGCACGGAGGCACTTAGCACATACGTTAACCTTTTTTGCCTGACCGTTTACAACAGCTCTGACCCTTCTGATATTGGGCTTCCAGGTTCTGTTGCTTCTTCTGTGAGAGTGGCTGACTTTGATACCGAAAACAGTACCTTTTCCGCAAATTTCACATTTTGCCATTGTTATTACACCTCCCGTGAAAATCAATGCACACTACATTGTAACAAAATAAAATAAAAAAATCAAGTTTTTTTTGCAAAAAATATTAATTTTCTTTACTTTGGTGCATTTTTGCTCTATAATTGTATTATAAGTATGATAAATTCCATAAATTATATATACTGAAAGGAAGAGTAAAATGAGTGAATCTTTATTTTCGGTTACGGTAAGCGAGCTTGCAAAGGAGTTTAAGCTTGAGCTTTTAAATGAAGCGGATATTTCTGCCGTCAAGGTTTCTTCAAGAGATATAAACAGACCCGGTCTTGCAATCAACGGAATCTATAACCATTTTGAAAAAGACAGAATTCAGCTTATGGGTAACGCGGAAATCTGTTTTCTTATGGAAAAAGCTCCGGAGGAAAGAGCGGAAATCTGCGAAAAGCTGGTTTCAACGGGAATCCCGGCAATTATCGTTACAAGAGATCTTGAGGGTGTTCCCGAGCTTAAGGTAGCCTGCGATAAGCACGGCACTCCCCTGCTTAAGTCTGAAGCCACCACCACTCAGCTTATGGCGGCATTAATCAGCCGCCTTAACGTGCTTCTTGCACCGAGAATCACAAGACACGGAGTTCTCGTTGAGGTTTACGGTGAAGGAATTCTCATTTTGGGTGAAAGCGGTGTGGGCAAATCCGAGGCGGCAGTCGAGCTTGTTAAAAGAGGTCACCGTCTGGTTGCCGACGATGCCGTTGAAATAAAAAGAGTTTCAGATAAAACCCTGGTCGGCTCATCTCCCGATATTATCCGCCATTTCATTGAGCTTCGCGGTATAGGAATCGTGGACGTGAGAAGAATCTTCGGTATGGGTGCTATCAAGGAAACCGAAAAAATAGACCTTGTGGTAAACCTTGAAATATGGAACGATAAAAAATACTATGACCGTCTTGGTCTTGTTACCGAATACACGAACATTTTAGGTCTTGATATTCCCTGCCTTAATATCCCCGTCCGTCCCGGCAGAAACCTTGCTGTGGTAATCGAAGTTGCGGCAATGAATAACAGACAGAAAAAGCTCGGGTATAATCCTGCAGAAGAGCTTAACCGCCGCCTGCAGCAGAAAATGAGTGAAGAAGGAGCGGAATAAATTGTTACCTCTTAACCGACTTACGGAAAATGAGCCTATGAGCAGGCACACCACCTTCCGCACAGGAGGAAATGCAAAATGGTATTTTGCACCGGAAAGCCGCGAAGAAATCATTCTTGCAGTTAATTTTGCAAAAGAAAAGAATATCCCTTATTTTATTCTGGGAAACGGTTCAAATCTTCTTGTTTCCGATTCGGGCTTTGACGGGCTTATTATTTCCCTTACGGAAAATTTTAACGAAATAACCGTCCGTGGTGAAAAAATAACTGCTTTATCGGGGGCATCCCTTCCGAAAATTTCGGTTTCAGCCCTGAAAGGCTCTCTTACGGGCATGGAGGCTCTTTCGGGAATCCCCGGAAGTCTGGGCGGAGCTTTATATATGAATGCGGGAGCATACGGAAGCGAAATCGGTGAAATTGTTGAATCGGTTGAAGTGCTTGATTCTTCCCTTAACATAAAAACACTTTATGCCGATGAGCTTTCCTTCACATACAGGCACAGTACCTTTACCGATTCGGGATTGATAATCCTTTCCGCAGTTCTTTCCTTAAAGAAGGGAAATGAAGCGGAAATACGTGCCGCAATGAATGATTTTAATAAAAGAAGAAGAGATAAACAGCCTCTTGAATATCCCAGCGCAGGAAGTGCATTTAAAAGACCCGAAGGATATTTTGCCGCAAAGCTGATTGACGATGCGGGCTTAAAGGGTCTTTCGGTGGGCGGTGCGCAGGTTTCCGAAAAGCACAGCGGCTTTATTATAAACAAAGGAAACGCCACCTCCGGGGAGATTTGGGAGCTTATGGAACTTGTCAGATCAAAGGTTATGGAGTTCTCGGGAGTAGAGCTTGAACCGGAGGTAAAGAGAATCTGACGGAAAGGAAAAAAATGTCTTACTCATCAGACGTAAAAAGCGAGATTGCGGCAGGCATAGAAATACGTACCTGCTGTGACAAGGCTTTCATAAACAGTGCACTTTGCTTTTTTAACGTTCTGACCGCCAAAAAGCTGAGATTCAAAACCGCCGCACAGTCGGTTGCCCTTTGCTTTTATGCGGTGCTCAGAGAAATAACGGGAATAAGCTTTTCCCTTTCAAGACTCAAGGATAACTTTGTGATTTCCCTTGAGGATGAAAAGCTTATCCGCTCAGCCCTTGAAAAAGCAGGCTGCATAAATAAAAAAACCGGGGAGATTCAGTCAACCTTAAATGATTCCCTTTCAATAAACGGCTGCTGTCAGCAGAGTGTGCTTAAGGGTGCATTTCTTGCCGGGGGCTATATTGCCGACCCCAAAAAAGCCTATCATTTTGAAATTGTTTCAAGAAGAACAAAGCTTATTGAAAGAATTCAGGATATGCTTCTTTCCTTTGATATTGATTCAAAAACCGTTAAAAGAGGCGCAAACACGGTTCTCTATATTAAAGAAAAGGAAATGATTGCAGATGTTTTAAGCCTTCTTAATGCCACCAATTCCTTTTTCAGTTTTCAGGAGGTTATGGTGGAAAAGGAGGTTAAAAACAGTCTTAACAGACGGCAGAATTTTGAGCAGGCAAACCTTGATAAAACCCTTGATGCTTCACTTATTCAATGTGCGGCAATTGAAAAGCTAAAATCATCGGGAGGCTTTGATTCATTATCTTCCGTGCTTAAGGAGGCGGCGGAATTAAGGCTTTCTAATCCTCATGCAAGCCTTGGGGAGCTTGCTGCCATGACCTCAGACGGAGTAAGCCGCTCGGGAATGAATCACCGCTTGAAAAAGCTGATGGAAGAGGCGGGAAAATATGAATGATTTTGTTCACCTGCACCTTCATACCAAAAACAGCCTTCTGGACGGTCTTTGCCGCCCCGAGGAGCTGGTGGAGCAGGTAAAGGCGCTGGGTCAGAATGCCGTGGCAATTACCGACCACGGAAATATGTTTGGCGTTGTTGAATTTTATAAGCTTTGCAAGGCAAAGGGAATAAAGCCCGTAATAGGCTCGGAATTCTATCTTGCTGAAGGCTCAATGTATGAAAAGGGGGCGTACAGCCACCTTATTTTGCTTGCGGAAAATAACGAAGGCTATAAGAATTTATGCAAGCTTTCCTCTCTTTCATATACCGACGGCTTTTACTATAAGCCGAGAATTGATTATACCGCTTTAAGGGAACACAGCGAGGGAATAATCTGTCTTACCGCCTGCCTTTTCGGTGCAGTTTCCCAGGCACTTTTAAAGGATGATGAAAAGGAAGCGGAAAAAACCGTGGAAATTCTCATTGATATTTTCGGAAAAGAACGGGTTTTCATAGAGCTTCAGAATCACCGTATGAGAGAGCAGAGAAAAATAATCCCCGCTCAGATAAGGCTGGCAAAAAAATACGGACTTAAAACCGTTGCAACAAATGACGTTCACTATATAAAAAAGGAGGATGCATATTACCAGGAGGTGCTTATGTGCATCCAGATGCAGAAAACCATGGATGACGAAGACAGAATGCGCTTTGAAACCTCCGAAATGTATCTTAAATCCTATGATGAAATGGCAGAGCTTTTTCCCGGAATGGAGGAGGCTTTAGACAACACGGCTTATGTTGCTTCCCTTTGCAACGTGGAGCTTGAATTCGGCAAATACCATCTTCCCGAATTCCCCCTTCCCGAAGGAACAGACCATAAGGAATATCTTAAGAAGCTTTGCCTTTCGGGACTTGATGAAAGATACGGCGAGGATGCCTCTCTTCATCTTCCCAGACTTCAGTATGAGCTTGATACCATAAACGAGATGGGCTTTACCGATTACTTTCTTATTGTTTCGGATTTTATTTCCTATGCCCGTTCAAAGGATATTCCCGTAGGCCCCGGAAGAGGTTCAGCGGCAGGAAGTCTTGTATCGTACTGTCTTAAAATAACAAATCTTGATCCCATAAAATATAATCTTCTTTTTGAAAGATTTTTAAACAGCGAAAGAGTAACCATGCCGGATATTGATATTGACTTCTGCTACGAAAGAAGAGGCGAGGTTATTGAATACGTTACCAATAAATACGGAAAAGACAGGGTTTCGCAGATTATAACCTTCGGAACTCTTGGCGCAAAGCAGGCTATAAGAGATGTTGCAAGAGCCTTGGGTCTTCCCTACCGTGATGCAGATGCAATCTCTTCACTTATCCCCACGGGAATAGGTGTAACCTTAAAAAGCGCCCTTGAGGAATCACCGCGCTTTCTTGAAAAATATAATACAGATGAAACGGCAAGAAGAATAACGGATATTGCCTTAAAGCTTGAAGGACTTCCCCGCCATTGCTCAACCCACGCAGCAGGAGTTGTTATTACCGGAGAGCCGGTTACCGAATACGTGCCGCTTTATAAAAACGACGGACTTATTTCTACTCAGTATACAATGACGGTGGTTGAAGAGCTGGGACTTCTTAAAATGGATTTTTTAGGCTTAAGAAACCTGACGGTTATAAAGGATACCTTAAATACCGTTGCCTTAAATACAGGCAAGGTTATTGATATTGAAAGCATTTCCCTTAAAGACGATAAGGTTTTTAAGCTCTTCCGTGCAGGAGATACCGACGGGGTATTCCAGTTCGAAAGCCCCGGAATGAGAAGGTTTTTAAAGGAATTCAAGCCAACCTCATTGGAAGACCTTATTCTTGCGGTTTCCATATACCGCCCGGGCCCGATGCAGGAAATCCCCTCACTTCTGAAAAACAAGGAAAATGAAAAAAATATTACCTATGAGTGCGAAGAGCTTCGTGAAATTTTATCTGTTACCTACGGATGTATAGTTTATCAGGAGCAGGTTATGCAGATTTTCAGAAACCTTGCAGGCTACACCATGGGCAAGGCGGATATCGTGCGGAGAGCCATGTCTAAAAAGAAAGCAGATGTTCTCCAAAAGGAACAGCAGATTTTCATTTCGGGTTGTGCCGAAAGAGGTATTTCTGAAGCTGCGGCTGAGAGGATTTTTGAGAAAATAAAGGAATTCGCAAAATACGCCTTCAATAAATCCCACGCAGCCTGCTATGCTCTTGTTGCATACTATACCGCTTTTCTTAAATGCTATTATAATGCCGAGTTTCTTGCGGCGCTTATGACGAGCTGTAAGGATAATCAGTCGAAGATAATCAAATACTTAAAAGCGGCGGCGGCAGACGGAATAAGAGTACGTCCCCCTCATATAAACTTAAGCCGTTCGGATTTCACCGTGAGAAACGGGGAAATTCTTTTCGGACTTTCCGCAGTTAAAAACGTGGGAGTCGGCTTTACCGCCTCCATAATAAGTGAGCGTGAGGAAGGCGGAGACTTCTCGGGCTTTGACGATTTTGTTAACCGTATGGCTTCGAGGGAGCTTAATAAAAAGGCAATTGAATGTCTTGTTAAAGCCGGTGCCTTTGATTCCTTTGAGGGAAGAACGCATCTTATAAGAATGTGTGAAATGACGGTGGATTCCGCTATGAATATGAGGCGGAGCAACGTTCCCGGTCAGCTTTCCCTTTTCGGAGATATGGAACCCGACGAACCAAGAGACAAGCTTCCTGCAGGAGAGCCTCTGCCGGAAATTGTTTTAAAGCTTGAAAAAGAGGTGCTTGGACTTTATATTTCCTCTCACCCCTTAGATAAATTCAAAAATACCATTAAAAGAGTTGCCACCGCATATACGGTGGATATAAATCAGATTAACGACGAGGAATATACGGGCGGACTTAAGGATGGCTCATATGTTACTCTGGTAGGCGTTGTTACCGAACTGAATGAAAAGGTAACAAAAAGCGGTCACCTTATGTGCTTCTTCACCCTTGAGGATCTTTACGGGCAGATAAGAACGGTGGTTTTTCCAAAGGTCTACGGAAAATGCGGACACCTTTTAAATGACGATGCCGTGGTTGCCCTTAAGGGAAGAATTTCCGTAAACGATGAGGAAATTGCCTTCTTCTGCGAGGATGCGATGCTGGTTCCCGATGAGGATGCGGCAAAAAGAATCTGCCTTAAGGTGGATGACCGTTCTGTGCTTCCCACTCTTAAAGCACTTCTGAAATCCCACCACGGTCTTACTCCCGTTTATGTTTATTTCAGCGATACGAAAACAAATACCCTTTCGGATAAGGAAATGTGGATTGACTTATCCACGGGAATAAGAGAAAAACTGGAAGAGCTTCTGGGGGAGGAAAACGTAAAAGAGTGACGGCAGACGGAGTCTGCCGTAATTAGTAATTAGCAATTAAAAATTGAAAACGGAAATTTGAAAATTCCGGTGGCATTGCGGAGCAATGCATTACTTTTTTCCGTTTTTGGAAAGATAGCTTAAAAAATGAGCCACGTTTCCGTAGGCGTTTCCCGGCTTGAAATAGGCAGAAACAACCTGTCTTTCATTGAAATCCGTTACCTCAAGAAAACGTGTTCCTTCGGGAAGCTCGGAAAAATCCTCTCTGCCGTAGCCTATTCCGATTCCCGATTCAAGGCATTTGCGGTAGCATAAAATATCATTTGCCGAGACGGCAATTTTCGGGGTAAAGCCGGCCTTTGCGCAGGCCTTAACAAGAATCTTATGCATATTACTGCTTTCGCCCATGGAAACAAAGGGAATATTTTTAAGGCTTGCAAGACTTAAGGGCTTCCCATGGAGAGAAAGAGACTCGGATGCTTTAAGGCGAATGGGAACATCCGATATAACAAAGCTTTCATATTCGCTTCCGTACTGAGGATTATCGTCTATTATAATATGATAATCCTCGTTATCCTTTTCGGCAAAATCAAAAATCGTTATAAAGGAAATGCGGGGATGCTGCTTTTTATATTCGGTTATTGCATTGGTAATGCGCTTTCTTGCCGCCTTAACAAGCATACGGATTTCACGTGTATCCTCAGGGGCGGTAAGATTGGTTATTGCGCTGTTAAGCTCGGAAAATACAATATCAAGGGATTGCTTGAAATGCAGTCCCTTTTCATTTAAAAATATGCGGTTTGCGCTTCGTTCAAAAAGCTTTACTCCAAGCTCTGCCTCAAGTCTTTTTACCGAAGCTGAAACCGAGGTTACGGGCACCTTGTATTTTGCGGCGGTATGTGAAAAACTTCCGCTTATTGCGGAATCGTGAAAATATTTTAACTGTAAAAGCTCCATAATAGTCACTCCCCTATATCTGTTATAATGTATTTTACTACATCTTCAAAGATAAAGCAAGCTTATTTCAGCTTATTATTTACATTTATCTTATGCAATGATATAATCGGATTGGTGATTAAAATGGATTGGAAAATATTATCAGAAAAAATTGATTCCTTAAGTGAGAAATATATTAAGCTTCTTGAGGATATCTGCAATATTGAAAGCCCTACCTTATATAAGGAGGGGGTTGATAAGGTCTGCGACTTTATGCTTGAAAAGGGTAAGGAGCTCGGATTTTCATGCGAGCGGTATCCCGTTTCGGTTTCGGGAGACGTGGGAACAATCATAATGAATCCCGAAGGAAAGGGAAAGAAGGTTTCTCTTTCTGCTCATATGGATACGGTGCATCCCATAGGTCTTTTCGGCAATCCTCCCGTAAAAAGGGCAGACGGAAAGCTTTACGGCCCCGGAGTTGTGGATTGCAAGGGCGGGCTTATTTCTTCCCTTCTTGCCATGGAGGCTCTCACTCTCTGCGGATATGATGCACGCCCCGTTCAGCTTATTCTCCAGTCAGATGAAGAAAATTCAAGTTCTTCAAGTAAGGGCGAAACCGTAAAATATATGTGCGAAAAAGCGAAAGACTCCGAGTATTTTATTAACCTTGAGGGCTTCAGCAACGGAGTTGCCGTAATAAAAAGAAAGGGTATTGCAAAATATATTATTAAAATCAAGGGAAAGGCGTATCATTCGGCAAGCTGTTTTAATGAAAATGCCGCAAATGCAATAACAGAGGCGGCTCATAAAATAATTGAACTTGAAAAGCTTAAAAACCCCGATGGAGTAACCTGTAACTGCGGAGTTATAAAGGGCGGAACCGTTTCCAACTCGGTTGCGGCAGAATGTGAATTTACTGCAGATTTCAGATTTTCAAACGAAAAGGAATATGAATTTGTTGAAAAAACCGTTAAGGCTCTTACCGAAAGCATAACCGTTCCCGGCTGCAGCTGTGAGGTTATTCAGGAAAGCCTGCGCCCTGCAATGGAATACGTTGAAAGAAATGTTGAGCTTTTAAAGAAAATGAATAAAATCTATGAGGAATGCGGACTTCCCGTACTCCCCGAGGGAGCAAGAGTGGGAGGCTCGGATGCGGCGCATATAACAATTGAAGGAATTCCCTGCGTTGATTCCCTGGGAACCGAGGGCGGATTTATCCACTCGGTAAAGGAATTTGCATATGAAGCTTCGGTGGCTGAATCTGCAAAAAGAATTGCCGCAGTTATTATGGGAATATGAATTAAAGTAACAGGAAATAAGTAAGGCATCCGAAAGGATGCCTTAAGTTTTTTTCATTTTAATTTGTGCCTTGCTGACAGAATAATACGCAGATTATTCTCTGCAACGATTACCGCAGGAAATTGCTAATTGCTAATTTCTAATTACGGCTCCGCCGTCACCTTAACTCCTTCTTCATCCGCATAAACCCTGATTTTATCCCCGGGCTTAACGCTTCCCTTTAAAATCTCTTCGGAAAGCATATCTTCAACCTCGGTCTGAATGGTTCTCTTTAAGGGTCTTGCACCGTAGGAGGCATCAAAGCCCTTCTTTGCAAGGTATTCATATGCGGAGGGCTCAACCTGAACCTCTATTCCCCTTTCGGAAACTCTTTTAACAAGTCCCGCAAGAAGGATTTCAGAAATTTTAACTGTATCCTCAAGGGTCAGGCGGTGGAACACGGTAATATCATCAATACGGTTTATGAATTCGGGGCGGAACTGAGCCTTAAGCTCTCCCATTACCCTTTCCTTAACGGCTTCATAATCTCCGTCGGGCTTTTCCTCGGTGTTTCCGAAGCCGAGCTTTCTCTGGGTTTCGGTTATCATTCTTGCACCCACGTTGGAGGTCATAATAATAACCGTATTTTTGAAGTCAACTCTTCTGCCCTGAGAATCCGTAAGAACTCCGTCATCGAGAATCTGAAGCATTGCATTGAAAACGTCGGGATGAGCCTTTTCAATTTCATCAAATAAAATTACGCAGTAGGGATTTCTTCTTACCCTTTTGGTAAGCTGACCGCCGTCATCATATCCCACATATCCGGGAGGTGAGCCGATAAGCTTTGAAACCGAATGCTTTTCCATATATTCAGACATATCAATTCTTATAAGGCTGTCTTCATTGCCGAACATAGCCTCCGCAAGAGCCTTGGAAAGCTCGGTTTTACCCACACCGGTGGGGCCAAGGAAGAGAAATGAGCCGATAGGTCTTTTAGGATCCTTCAGTCCGGCACGGCTTCTTCTTATTGCTCTCGAAACCGCCGCCACCGCTTCATCCTGGCCTATAACCCTTCCGTGAAGGGTTTCTTCAAGCTTAAGAAGTCTTTCCCCCTCTTCATCCGTAAGCCTTGAAACGGGAATTTTAGTCCAGGCGGAAACCACCGCCGCAATATCCTCTCCGTCTATTTCGGTAACGGCAGAGGAATTTTTCTTATCCCAGTCTTTTTTTCTTTCCTCCAGAGCCTTAACCGCTTCATTTTCCTCATCACGAAGCTTTGCCGCCTGCTCATAATCCTGAGCGGTTACAGCCGCTTCCTTTTCCGCACGGAGCTTTTCGATTTTTTCCTCAATATCCTTAACCTCGGGAGGCGCAGTCATATTTTTAATTCTTGCCTTTGAGGAAGCCTCATCTACCAGATCAAGTGCCTTATCGGGCAGAAAACGGTCGGTAATATAACGGTTTGAAAGCTTTGCCGCCGCCTCTATTGCATCGTCGGAAATTTTTATTTTATGGTGTGCCTCATATTTATCACGAAGCCCCTTTAAGATTTCCACCGTTTCTTCTACGGTAGGCTCATCCACGTTAACCGGCTGAAAACGTCTTTCAAGTGCCGCATCCTTTTCAATATACTTTCTGTATTCCTCGAGAGTGGTTGCCCCTATAAGCTGAATTTCGCCTCTTGCAAGGGAGGGCTTTAAGATATTTGCCGCATCAACCGCACCCTCTGCCGCACCTGCGCCCACTATGGTATGAACCTCATCTATAAAAAGCACGGTATCCTGATTTTTCTTAACCTCGGAAAGCATATTTTTTAATCTTTCCTCAAATTCTCCACGGTATTTGGAGCCTGCAATCATAGAGGAAATATCTACGGTGACAATCTTTTTATCCTTAAGATTCTCGGGAACCTTTCCCTCAACGATTCTTCTTGCAAGACCTTCAATTACCGCGGTTTTTCCCACGCCCGGCTCACCTATGAGGCAGGGATTATTTTTGGTTCTTCTTGAAAGAATTTCAATAATTCTCTGAATTTCTTCATCCCTTCCGATAACAGGATCAATTTTCCCCTCTGCCGCCTTTGCTGTAAGGTCAATTCCGAATTCAGGCCCGTCGGCTTCGCCGCTCTTTTTATCCTCACGGGCAGAGGCTCCGCCGTTACCCTGATTGAAAATGGCAAGAATTCCGTCACGGAGCTTATCTGCATTACCCGAAAGCTCTGAAATTATCTCATAGGCAACCGAATCCTTATCCTGCAAGATAGCAAGAAGAATATGCTCGGTTCCTATATAGCTGTGGCCAAGGCTTACAGCAATTTCAAAGCTCATTTCAAGGATTCTTTTTCCTCTGGGGGTAAAGCCCGTGATTTTCGGCTGAGCCATTCCCCTTCCTATAAGCTCCTCTATTCTTCCGGTTACCGCCTCCGCAGTTACCGAATTATTTGAAAGTATTTCCGAAACCGTGCCGCCGCTTGCTTCACATATTCCGATTAAGATATGCTCACTGCCCACGTAGTTATGACCGAGCTGAAATGCCGCCTGCTCGGAAAAAGCAATTGCCTCTGCCGCTTTTTTAGTGAATTTTCTTTCAAACATTCTTATCTTCCTTTCCTATGGCTTCCCTTAAAATCTCCGCCCTCTTTATATCTCTTTTCACGGAATCGGAGAATTCATGGGAAAGCGCGATTATATGATTGGGTGCAACCCGCTCATTAAGAGCATAGAATTCCTTTGCAGAGCCTTTGATAATACCCATATCCGCACCCAGAATTGCATTTGAATTAAGCTTTAAAAATTCCCCGTAGCTCATTTTATAGCTGCTTTTTAAAAGCCCTACCGAACGGTAAATGCGGTCATAAAGCTCATCGCCTCTTATTTTTTCTCTTAAGGCAAGCTCCTGCTCCGCAATGGCATTTACGGTTCTCTTAAGCTTTTCTAAAATTTCCTCCTCGCTTAAGCCAAGGGTAATCTGATTTGAAATCTGATATATATTTCCTTCTCCGCCGGTGCCTTCCCCGAAGGCTCCCCGAACCTCAAGTCCCAGACGGTTCACCTGGCGGATAAGATTATTCATTGCCCCCGTTATGGTAATTGCGGGAAGATGCATCATAAAGGAAACCCTTATTCCCGTGCCAATATTTGTGGGGCAGGCGGTGAGATAGCCGTATTTGGCAGAAAAGGCATACTCATTTTTCTCTTCGCAGAGATCATCGAATAGATTGGCAAGCCTCATTGCCTCATCAGGATTATAGCCCGGTTTAAAGGCTTGTATACGCAGATGATCCTCTTCATTTACCATAATTGAAAGCTCACGGCTTTTTGATAAAATAACTGCAGGGCATAATTTTGACTTAAGCATTCCGGGGCTTATGAGATGCTCCTCTAAAAGCACTCCGCTTAAATCCGCAAGCTCCTTTCCCGAAAGATACTCAAATTCAAGAGCTGATGCTCCCGAGGAAAGCATTACGGCTTCCTTAGTCATTTCTGCGGTTTTCGTTGCATCCTCAAGGCTCATTTTCGGAACGAAGGGAAATTCCCTATAGTTTCTTGCAAGTCGCACTCTGGTGCTTAAAACAACCTTATTAAGCTCAGTCATTTTTCATTCCTCCCTCCAGGGCTTTTATTTCATCACGAAGCTTAGCGGCAAGCTCAAAGTTTTCTTCGGTTACAGCCTTGTTAAGCTCTCTTCTTAAAGACTCGATTTTTCTTTCCGTTATTATTTTTCCGCCGGAATGGGCAGGAATTTTTCCCGTATGCTCGGTAGCCCCCTGAATGTTTTTTATAAAGGAGGGAAGAAGCCTTGCAAAGGCATCCACGCACTCTGCACACCCGAATTTTCCCTTGTTTTTGAATTCGTAATAGCTTGTTTTACACTTGGGGCAGGTAAGCTCGGTGCCCGGCTCGGGAGCAAGCATATGAAATAAGGGATCCTGGAAAAAGTCGCTGTGAAGCTGCTTTTTAAGGTCGAGCCCTTCGCTTCCCGCACAGGAGGAGCATAAATACATTTCCTTCACGTCTCCGTTGATATTTCTTATTATTTTAACATTTGCACTATTGATTTTACATTTCTGACACAACATTTAAATCACTCCTAATTCATTAATGATATTATTACGCTTTTGAGCATTTTAGCCCTTACAGTATCTTTTTTTTCATATGCATCTCCAAGAGAATAATCGGATAAGACGGTACATATAAGATTTGCTTCCCTTTCGGTTATGAATCTGTTTTCATAAAGGTTCTTTATATATAAAAGAGCCTCCGACTGCTTTAAGGAATCTCCGCAAAGGGAAAGAAGCTCCGCAAGCCAGTCATTTTTTGTCAGGGATTTTTTTCTTATGGTAACGTATCCGCCGCCTCCCCTTCTTGATTCAACCGTAAAGCCGTTTTCGGTGGTGAACCTTGTTTTGATAACATAGTTAATCTGGGAGGGCACGCAATTGAACCTTGTTGCAAGATCATTTCTTTTTATTACTATTTCGCTTTCATCGGAAAAAAGCTCCCTTAAATAGTTTTCTATTAAATCGGAAATACCCATTTCTCACATCTCCTTTTTGACTTTGACTATCTTTGACCTTTACTTAAGAATATCACTAAATCCGGAATTTGTAAAGAGCGATTTTTGTTATTTTCGGTCTGTTTTTGTTAAAAAAGAGCATTTACACAGTCAAAACGGATATTTTTTTTAACAAATTATAAAAAATTGCGGTTTTTCTTCATTTTTCGAATAAAATAAAGTTGACATTTTAAATAAACAGGAGTAATATATATTTGGACATTCGTTCAGTATATTTTAAAGAGGTGAAAAAATAATGGACTCAGGAAGTACGGGTGGCAATAATGCTCACGGGCGAGGGAGAAGCTCATGTTACTTCCGGGGAATTTGAAATGAGGAATGCCCTTCTTTATTTCAAATTCTCCGGAATTAAAAAGCTCTCCGCCGTCTTAAAGTATTTCTTTTTTCGGAATTAAATGAAAAAGGAGGTGCCCCGGTTTACCGGGACGGATATGGAGAATTTCGAAGTAAGGATCGAAAAGATAATTTTCGGTCTTCTTGAGCAGAAAAAATATTCTGCCTTAAGAGATATTCTTGTAACCTTGAATCCTGCCGATATAGCGGCATTGCTTAATGATTTGAAGGAAGAAAAGATTTCTCTTTTATTCAGACTTCTGCCGAAGGATACGGCGGCGGAGGTTTTCGTTGAAATGGATGCTGATTTGCAGGAGGCTCTCATCACCGGCTTTTCCGATGCAGAGCTTAAAGAGGTTATTGAAGAATTATACGTTGACGATGCCGTTGACCTTATTGAGGATATGCCTGCAAACGTAGTAAAAAGAATCCTTAAAAACACCGATCCCAACACGAGAAAAACAATCAATGAAATCTTAAAGTATCCGGAGGACAGTGCGGGAAGCATTATGACCACCGAATACGTTGACTTAAGGCAGGAAATGACGGTTAACGAAGCTATAAAGAGAATCCGCCGCACGGGAGTGGATAAGGAAACCGTAAATACCTGCTATGTTACCGATGATAACAGGCATCTTCTGGGAAGTATTTCTTTAAGAGCCCTTCTTCTTTCCGAAGAGGAAGAGATTGTTTCGGAAATTATGAATTCAAATCCCGTAAGTGTTTTTACTCACGATGATAAGGAAGAGGTTGCAAAAAGCTTCGAGAAATACGACCTTATTGCTATACCCGTTACCGACGGTGAATCAAGGCTTGTTGGAATAGTTACCGTTGACGATGCTATTGACGTCATCTACGAAGAGGCCACCGAGGATATTGAAAAAATGGCGGCTATCACCCCCGGCGACAGACCCTATCTTAAAACCCCGGTTTTTGAAATGTATAAATCAAGAATCCCCTGGCTTTTACTTCTTATGCTTTCTTCAACCTTTACGGGGCTTATAATAACAAGCTTTGAAAATGCTCTTGCGGCTCAGGTTGCTCTTACGGCATTCATTCCCATGCTTATGGGAAGCGGAGGAAACTCCGGAAGTCAATCCTCGGTTACGGTTATCCGCGGACTTTCAATCGGAGAAATCGAATTTTCAGATACCTTTGCGGTTATTTTAAAGGAGCTTCGGGTTGCCATTCTTTGCGGAGTAACTCTCGCTGCAGCCACCTTTATTAAAATAATTATAATTGACGGTCAGCCAATAGAAATTTCCTTCGTGGTTTCTCTTTCCATGCTTGTGACCGTATTTATTGCCAAGGTGGTGGGCTGTATGCTCCCAATTGCAGCAAAAAAAGCCGGCTTCGACCCGGCGGTTATGGCAAGCCCGTTCATTACAACAATTGTAGATGCACTTTCACTTATTGTTTATTTTAATGTTGCAGGATATTTTTTATGGTAAAAAACCGAACTTTCGGTTCGTTGGTTTTTCGTGATGTTCTTATTATGTGATTCCGGTATAAGTTTCTATACATTTTAATGATGCATCGCCTATGGCGATATGATGCATTTGCTTCGCAAATATGATGTTGGTCGTTTCGCTCGCAATGATGTGATGTTTGCCGATAACATCAGGCGGAGCCGACATCATTTCCGAAGGAAACATCATTAGCGATAGCGTCATCATTTGCCACAAGGCAAACATCATTGAAAAAACGACTTGTCGAAACAAGTCGTTTTTTCTGGTGGAGCTGAGGGGAGTTGAACCCCTGTCCGAAAGCCTATTCATCAAGGCTTCTACGGGCGTAGCTTATGAATAAAATTCCCCTCCGGCACAAGTCATAAGCAACCGATGCCGTCGGGTAGCTTCATTATTCATGGTATATTCAAAGCTTTATATACTCACGTTCACCGCTAAAATGACGCCCTCACCGTTGCCGCGGTCTGCACCGGGAGAACGACTGCCGTTAATTAGGCAGCAACTAATTCGTTATTAGCTTTTATATTTAAAAAATTTTGAGACTTTTAAGTGATTCTCACACTGCCCGCTACCCGGATTTCAAAACCCCCGTCGAACCCGTTGCAGCCCCATATTAAATTTATTAAACGAAAACGCTTAGCGTGACGATAGCTAATACGCGTTTTCCTTTATTGCCCTTTCCATATTTCTTTTTGCAGATCTTTCTGCGGCGGCATCTCTTTTATCGAAAAGCTTTTTACCTTTGCATAAAGCAAGCTTCACCTTTACTCTGCTTCCTTTGAAATAAAGCTCAAGAGGAATAAGAGTTAAACCGTCTTCCTTGATTTTGCCTGCAAGTCTTGCGATTTCTTTTTTATGAAGAAGAAGCTTTCTTACTCTTAAAGGGTCTTTATTGAATATGTTTCCCTTTTCATAGGGGCTTATATGCATTCCTATGATGAAAACCTCTCCCCTTTTCACCTCGGCATAGCAATCCTTAAGATTAACGTTTCCGCCTCTTACGGATTTAACCTCGGTGCCGAAAAGCTCGATTCCCGCTTCAAACTCTTCCAGAACGAAGAAATCATGATATGCTTTTTTATTTACGGAAATTTTTTTAATTGCTTCGCTCATATTACCTCTCCTTCAGAATTATCTTTATTATTCTACCACATATTTCAGATTTTGAAAACATTTTTTTAAAAAATTCATAAATTGTAATAGAGCTGTAAAATAAGAAAGGAGCTTTAAAATGAGCTATTCTCCCCGAAAATACTTTGCAGGAGCAAATTCTCCCTACGGCTTTCAGGGTTATTTCGAATCAATAATCCCCCCTGCCGAGGCTTCTCATATATATTGCATAAAAGGCGGACCGGGAGTAGGAAAATCCACTTTTATGAAGAAGGCGGGAGGCATACTCGAAGCCGCCGGCCACAGAGTAAGCTATTTTTACTGTCCCTCCGACCCGAACTCTCTTGACGGAGTTCTTGATGAAGATACGAAAACTGCCTGGGTAGACGGCACAGCCCCCCATATAACCGACCCCGTATATCCCGGTGCTACGGCATCAATTCTCGATTTCGGAAGCTTTCTTGATTTTAAAATCCTGAAGGAAAGAAGGGAGGAAATAATAGAGCTTACCGACAGGGTTTCACGGCGTTTTTCTGATGCCAAGGCAAGCCTCAAGCCTGCAGGAACAATTTATGAAAACGTAAAAAAAATCTATCGCAAAAGTGAAGATGAAAGAGCCGGCGAGAGGCTTTACGATTCCCTTTCAAAATCTCTTTTCTCGGGAAAAACGGGTAATTCGGATAAAATACGACGCCTTTTTCTTTCCGCAATCACCCCCGACGGTCTTGTATGTCTGGCAGATAAGACCCTTTCGGAATATGAGCTTACGGTGCTTGATTCCTCCAGCGGCGATTTATCTTCACGTCTTACCGAAAGACTTCTCGCAGAAGCCTCGGAGCGCGGTATTTATGCG
>JAZQFU010000007.1:0-2771 GCA_045539675.1 Clostridia bacterium
ATTCCTGCAATGGGATTATAGCTTGCCGTAAGTCTTAACACTTCCTTTAGTTCCTCTATATCAACATAATATACTCCGTTGATATTTTCCAGTTCTTCAAATTTGAACTCTTTGGAAAGTCCTATAAGAGATACGAGATAGCCATCTTCTGTTTTTTCAAGAACCTTTCCGAGTCCGAGCAACGGGCAAACCTCTTCAATCGGTGCCTTTATTACTCCGTTATCGGTTATGATTTCATTTTTCAGACCATCCTGAAGCACATTGCCCAGCTTAACGTAGGTTCTTTTATCCTCTATATACTCTCCCTTATAATCATAGAACGGCATCGGCTTTTCCTTAAAGCCGGTGTGTGCATAAGCAAGAGTATAAGTTCCGGGAGCGGCTTCAAAATTAACCGTACCACCGCGTTCGCCGGCTTCTTTTTTTGCAATTTCCCTGCCGTTGCACAAGATACTCCATGTTCCCTCTTTAAGACCGTCAATCATATAGTGGAGTTTCTCTTCGCTTCCTTCAACGGTAAAGGTTACATTTCTTGCAGTTCTTGTTTCGCTTTTGGCAAGAATCGCCACTCTGTCTTTTATTTTAACACCTGCATGAGTATCTGCGTCAATATATTCACTTTCAAGAGGCTTTATGGAATCGTCATTATCAGAAACCTGAAGCACATTAAGGAAGTACTCCGTTTTACTGTTTATTTCAGGAGAAAGCTCTACTCTGTATTTTCCTGTATCAAAGGAAGCGTATTCAGTCTTCTGAACTCCGTCAACCGCATATTCCATTCCGTCTCCGCCGATAATTTCGGTAGTGTATTCAGACGGAAGGAGTGTTTCGTTTATCAGTCTTCCGTTATATCCCTGATCGGTTCTTCTCGCAGTGATTCTGTTACCCTCAATCTCCGGCTTGTCCGAGGTATGAAGCAGCCAGGTACGCTTATAATCCGGATTAGCTTCGATTTTATCGAACACAACCAGTGCTCCGGGATAAACCTCATCGAAGAAATTAAAGAAGACAAAGCTTCTTGTATATTTCTCTACATTACCGTTATATGCATCGGTTAAATCACCTTTTATATACGTAAAATCGGGAGACTGAAGATTATCTCCGAAATCAACGCCCAGAACCTCGGCTACCTTTGAGTCTTCAATATGTTTTGCAGGATCGGTAATCAAATTGATTTTATTATCGTTCTGACCGCCGTATACAGACATAGAGGGATAACGGAAATATTTATCGTTATCAGGATTTCTTACGAGAACACAGTTGTGAGCAACTGTCTGTCTGTAATACTGACGGGAATGCACTGAATTATAGTTGTTATAGTATCCGGAATCCAGAGCAAGCATTCCCTTGTAGTAAATCTGAAACTGCCCGGCATCAAAATGAGCATGTGACTGATAACTGTTTTCAGACATTTTCATCATAACTGCCATATTGTTGCTTTGTTTATTGAGATCCCAACCTGTTCGTGCATAAATAATGCCGGTAAGATCTCCGCAATATACTGATAAGGGAAGTCCGCTTTCAAGTTTTTTAGGCTCGATGCTTACATCATTGATAAGAAGATGCACAACCGGTGACTCAAAATATGTATTTGCATCACTTTTACTGTTGTATGCCATCTGCTTAAGATGCGGATCCTTATATATATTTGAAAGTATAAATGCAGTACCGAAGGAATAATACTTATCGGAAACAATGGTTGCATCTCCGTTGGAAAATCTGTTTCCGCTGGGAAGTCTTGCAAAAGTTGCTTCATATGCCTGATTTCTGTAATTTCTTGAGACTACATTTCTGGCACCCATTTTTTCTAGCAGAAGCATAAGATAGCTTTCATAAACATCTCTTCCGTATCCGTTTCCTATGGTATTTGCCATTGACCCGTCATAAAGACCGTTTCTTACCGGAATAAATTCTCCGAAAAGACGCTCTGCAAGAATCTGATAGAATTCGGGGTACTCATCATAAATTGCGATGGCAAAGGAAAGCTGGGTTTTAAACTGATCAACCTCAGAATGGTGCCCCTGCTCCCATGCAGTTTCCATAAGATGAAGTGCCGGCCATCCAACCTCAAGGCATTGCATAATAATAATTCCATAGTCAATAATTATTCTTTTTTCCGCATCACTCATTAAGTCTCTGCACCAGTCATACGCCTGAGCTATGGAAAACATAGCTCCGCCCACATCTCTTGAAGTTATGGTAAGATTACCGTCACTATGATTGGTTATATCTATAGACTTAAGAAAATTGATGCTTCCCTCAATTGCGTTTCTGCCGTTTTCCTTATCTCCGTTTATCAGATACAGAAATGCATTGGCTGAAATATACAAGCTTGCTGCCGAATTATAATTTGTTGCCGTGGATGATGCTACCTCGTTCATCACACAGACATCAGGGGTTCCTTTTGCATTTTTCAGAACTGCGGAATATGCCGCCTTATTCTGCGGATGATCAAGAGAAGCTTTTATCCGCGGAATATCACCGCGGTTTACGAGCACTCTCGGAGTTTCCTTCTGAGGAACATAAGGTGCCCTTCCGTAACCGAAAAGCGACGGAAGCTCCTCACCATCCTTTTCATATATATCAAGATTGGTGCATTCCTGCCCCATTCCCACAGGAATATATTCGGGATGATTTGTGATTATAATTTTGTCAATACGTACGTTTTGTTTTCTTATTCTGAATTTAAAGGTATTCTTGCCGGGCACGGCTCTTATCTGCTTTCTTACCCAGTAATACTGTCCGTTATACTTTTCAGTATTATACTGAGC
>JAZQFU010000008.1:0-2663 GCA_045539675.1 Clostridia bacterium
ATATACAGGTCTTGCACAGGTAACAAACTGGGTAAGGCTTAAGTTTGCAACTATGAATCTTAAAAAAGCTTGCAAAATGGAAATGGAAGAGGAATAATACTCCTTCTAAATTACTCGTTTTTTTCGTGAATTTCATAAATACGAAGAAGAACCCGATTTTTGCTTGATGCAAAGTCGGGTTCTTCGACAGTCTGAAAGGCGGGCACATCCTTTCGGAGGGCCCGGCTTTAAATATACCCTTTATTTCAATTTTATTTAAGAGCTTTGCAAACTGAAACCAAAGCATAAACCTCAGGAATATTGTCCGGTAGGGTAAATCCCGGAATTTCCGCACGTTACGATAATATATTTAAGGTTAAATATCCTCATCCTGTAATATTTCATAGTACCAGTCATCTGCGCTGTTAACGGAGATTCTTGCGTTTCCGTTTTCATTTGAAAAAAGTGTGTTTTCAAGGCGTTTGCCCGTGAAATAATAGTTTTCCACGTCTTTTTTATAATAATCAACATAGATGGTTCTGTGATAAATATAACTGTTGGAAACATATACGACGGCAGGATTCAGGGTGTTTATAAAAACGGGACTTATATCGCATATAAAATGATGATTGGCATAAAAACAATGGCAATTAAGCTCCCGGGTTCTTTTTTGCTTTATCATATCAGACATATATCTTTCCTGATTATATGCGTAGTTATCGGCACCGTGGTAATAGCGAAATCCGTTATAATCAAGCATAAAGGAAACAGATGTGGCATTTTCGTAGTTGTGCTCATTGTTTTTAATAAATGAGTAGTTATATGTTTCTGCGGCATCTCCGTTTTCGTCAAAGCAGCTGTTTAATATATCTGCCTTTACACCGCCCAAATCCCATATTTTATGCAGCTCATCATAACAGCAAAGCATCGTTGAATCAAGGTAACTGAATTCTCTTAAATAGTTATAACGCATTTCTTTGCCTGCTTTTAAAAGACCGTTTACTTTTTCCTCATCAGGTACCGATAAATTATTCTTTTTAATAATCTCATCCCTGCAGCCGTAGTGGTCATCGTGAAAATGCGTCAACAAATAATAATCCAATCTGATTGAATTCTTTTCAAACCACGGAATAAGCTTTTCTCTTGCGGCAGTTTCTGTAGCAGAATCAATAAGAAGCTTTTTTCCGTTTGGAAGAAAAATCAAGGTGGAGTTAGCATTGCCCACGTTGAAGTTTATAATCTGAAGACTTGTTTCGGGAGCTGCATTGCGGATTTCAATCTGCTGACTTAAAATCTCTCCGTTTGCAAGGAAAAATCTTAATGTATGTGTTCCGCAGCCAAGATTATAAACTGCATCTTTATCGGGAAAAACATCTGTCATAGCATTGAGCAAAGCATCACGTGAGGAGGTTTCACTTACCCGGAAGGGGATGTTTTTTCCCTCGGCGGTTTCGATTTTAATAAGCGGCTGCCTGTAGTTCTTCAGAAATGCTTTCAAGGTTTTTTTTCTGTCGGTGAAAAGTAAATCCTTTTTCGGAGATAATTCATAGGGCAGCTTTACGGATTTGCCTTTGTTTTCTATAGAAGATATGTATATTCCTATGGAATAACAATGCTGAAAGCGCAGGGTGTTTTTTCCTTTTTTAAGATAAACAGGGATTGTAGTTTCCCTTTTGCCGTGAGGAAGTCCGCGGCATATGTCTTCCTCCTCTCCGTCAGGATACGTGACTGTTATGTTAAGAAAAGCTTCCCAGTCATCGTGGGAGTATCCGATATAAATTTGATAATAATCATCAGAATCGGCTGTTGCTTCCGTAACAAAATAATGCTCCTCTCTTTCCAAGAGAATTCCTTTTTCAGTTTTCAGGGCATTGGTATCAATAATGTTAGTTAGCATAACCCATCACCTCGTTTGAAAGTAATTTGTATTGTAAGTAAAAAATCAGGATGCCTGAAATGGCAGAGCCTTTAAAATTAATGCACCGCGAGAAGAGTTCTCCCGGTGCATTTTATTTATTATTGAAATAATTTTATTTATTACTTCAGAGCTTCATAAACTGCAACTGCAACTGCAACCGAAGCACCAACCATGGGGTTGTTACCCATTCCGATAAGTCCCATCATTTCAACGTGAGCGGGAACGGAAGAGGAGCCTGCAAACTGAGCGTCAGAGTGCATTCTTCCCATAGTATCGGTTAAGCCGTAGGAAGCGGGGCCTGCAGCCATGTTATCGGGGTGGAGAGTTCTTCCGGTACCGCCGCCTGATGCAACAGAGAAGAATTTCTTGCCCTGCTCGATTCTTTCTTTCTTATAGGTTCCCATAACAGGATGCTGGAATCTGGAAGGATTGGTGGAGTTACCGGTGATACCAACGCCTGCATCCTCGTGATGCATAATTGCAACGCCTTCTCTTACGTCATCGGAGCCGTAGCACTTAACTGCAGCTCTTTCACCGTCAGAATAAGGAGTTTCCTTAACGATGGTAAGCTCGCCTGTATAATAATCAAATTTAGTCTGAACATAGGTGAAACCGTTGATTCTTGAAATAATCATAGCGGCATCTTTTCCGAGACCGTTAAGAATTACTCTTAAGGGCTCTTTTCTTACCTTGTTTGCACTTCTTGCAATACCGATTGCACCTTCAGCAGCAGCAAAAGATTCGTGGCCTGCAACGAAAGCGAAGC
>JAZQFU010000009.1:0-14908 GCA_045539675.1 Clostridia bacterium
AATACATCCGAAAGGGGAAAAAGGTTGCAAAAATTTTCAAATTTTTCAAAAAATTTTTAAAGTGGCTGTAAAAATACATTTTCACAACCACTTATTCTTATCTGCATTGCATTTTAATTGAAGCCGCAGGCTTCGACCTTAACGTTGCCAAAGGCAACATATCACGTGCAAAGCACATATCACGTTTCCGAAGGAAATATATCGCGTTCCGCAAGGAACATATCGCCGGAGAGACCGCCAGTGCGGTCTTCTCCTCTATTCCTTATTATATTTCTTGTATCCCGGATGCTTTCCTGTTACTCCATACTTTCCTCTCATGCTTATAAGGGTATCAATATCTTTCTTTGATATTTCCTTTGCGCCGCCGAGAAGATGAGCAACAAGCTGAATCTTAGCCCAGAGCTCAAGGCTTTCCATACGGTAATAAGCGGTGATTAAGTCGGAGCCGATTGCAAGAGCACCGTGATTTTCCAGAAGAAGCACGTCATGCTCGGGAAGATAAGGTCTTATTGCATCGGGAACCTCCATAGTTGAAGGAGTGCCGTAAGGAGTTACGGGCACGCTTCCTATTGCAATAACATCTTCAATCATAACATATTTATCCATATGCACATGAGCTACTGCAAAGCCGGTTGCCGTAGGAGGATGAGCATGAAGCACAGAGCCTACATCTTCCCTTTCCTTATAGCAGCAAAGATGCATTTTCATTTCGCTTGAAGGACGGTAATCTCCGTTTGCCTCAAGGATTTTTCCATCCATATCTATGGTAACAAGCTTATCGGGAGTGATAAAGCTTTTGCTTATTCCCGTGGGAGTTGCAATGATTTCATTCTCGCCCACGCGCACGCTTACGTTACCGTCGTTTGCCGCAACCCATCCAAGCTGCCACATTTTATTACATATATCGCAAATCTGTTCTTTAATTTCCTGTCTGTTCATAGCTACTCCTATCTGTACATGGGGCCGTAGTTTTTACAAGCCGCATAATCAGCCGCCTGCGCATCCTCAGTTCCGAATGAAGCCCAGCAGTGAGGTCTCATAACCTTTTCTTCAGGTACGTTATGCATTGTTACGGGAATACGGAGCATTGAGCAGAGAGTAATAAGGTCTGCACCGATATGTCCGCCGATGGTTACACCGTGGTTAGCGCCCCAGTTAGCCATAACGCTGTAAACATCCCTGAATGCACCCTTGCCTGTAAGGATGGGAGCAAACCAGGTTGTGGGCCAGGTGGGATCGGTTCTCTTATCAAGCTTTTCGTGAACATCATCGGGAAGATCGCAGGTATATCCTTCAGCAATCTGAATAACGGGGCCTACTCCTTCAACAAGGTTAACACGAAGCATGGTTACGGGCATTTCTGCTCTTGTTCTGAAATGAGAAGAGAAGCCGCCGCCTCTGAAATATTCATAATCAGCTCTGCACCAGTCGGTTGCTTCGATGCAGTCTGCAATATCCTTATCGGTCATATTCCACCATTCCTTGATGGTTCCGTTGCCCTTTTCATCCTTTGCAGCACCCGTGCAGTCAAGTGCGGTTGCACCTGAATTGATAAGGTGGATGATTCCGTTTGCCGCAATTCCCTCAAGTTCTTTTCCGGTTACTCTCTTAACCGCTTCGGGAGACCAGTAGGTTCTTACATCGTGGAAGCAGGGAGCTTTTCCCGAAACAAGGTTTCCGAAAAGCATGGAAATTCCGTTTAAGGTATCGTTTTCGGTTGCGAAAGCGGTAGGAGCCTTCTTACCGTTCCAGTTAAAAGAGGATGCCATAATAGCTTCGGTAAAGTCTGCGTTGGGAAGCCAGTCAGTCCAGTTTCTCTGCCCCTGGAAGCCGCCTGCGATTGCATTCTTTCCGAGAGCTTCCTCGTGCCAGCCCATTTCACCCAGCTTTTCGTTTCCGTATAAAATATCGTTAACGATTATGCTGAACTTGGCAATGAATTCCCAATCCTTATCGGGATCTATAACCTTGGATTTTTTGATGATTTCGGGGAAATTCTTTCCTGCATTCTTATCAAAGCCTTCCTTACAGTTAGCCTTAATCCATGCAAGTGCCTTTTCATATTCATCCTTATCGTAGATTTCAAGGGTAATTCTTCTTAAAACCTCGGTAAGGTCAACAAACTCTGCTCTGATACCTAAGTATTTCTGCATAAAAGACATATCGCAGTATGAGCCTGCAATACCCATGGAAACTCCGCCAAGGTTAACATATGCTTTATCCTTCATCTGGCCAACGGCAATTGCACCCTTTGCCCAACGGATAATTTTTTCTGCAACATCCTCAGGGATTGAGTTATCTTCAAGATCCTGAACGTCTCTTCCGTACATGGAGAATGCGGGAAGACCTCTCTGCGCAAATGCCGCCATAACAGCCGCAAGATAAACCGCACCCGGTCTTTCGGTTCCGTTAAATCCCCATACAGCCTTTATTGTATTGGGATCCAGATCCATTGTTTCACTTCCGTAGCACCAGCAGGGGGTAACTGCAAGGCTTGCACAGATATTCTGGGTTTTAAAATATTCCGCACATTTTGCCGCCTCGGCACCGCTTCCGATAGTACAGGGAGAAATAACACACTCTGCGGGAGTGCCGTCTGCATAAAATACGTTAGCTTCAATAAGCTCTTTTGCGGCTTTCGCCATTGCCATGGTCTTTTCTTCAAGACCTTCTCTTACTCCGCCCCATCTTCCGTCGATTGTGGGACGTATTCCGATTCTTGCTTTCATGATTTTTCCTCCTCATATTTTCTGTTTGACATATTCCTATATTATGTGTATAATAATAAAACAATCATAAACGAATGTCAATACTTCTTATCAAAGTTGAAATTCGCTCATAAACGCTCAAAAGGATGATGAAGGTGTTAAAGGAAGAAAGACACGAAAAAATACTTGAATTACTTGATAAAAACGGTGCAATGACCACCAAGGAGCTTGCGGCGATTCTTTTTGTGAGTCTGCCCACCTTAAGACGTGATCTTGCGGAGCTTCATTCGGAAAAGCTTGTAATAAGAAGCCACGGAGGTGCAAAAAAGCCTGCCGCAAACCGTCAGGTTGCGCCCCTTAATTTCAGACGAACAGTGAATTCCTCTGAAAAAAGAAAGCTCTGCCGTGAAGGGGCAAAGCTTATTTCGGAAAACAATATTATTTTTATTGATGCCTCAACCACCACTCTTCAGCTGGCGGATTTCATTTCTCCCGCCCTTTCGGTTACGGTGGTTACAAACAGTATTCAGCTTGCATTTTTATTGAAGCACAAGGGAATTAAAACCTACTGCACCGGCGGAGAGCTTTCCGGGGATTCCTTTGCTTATCTCGGCGCTTTTACCGAAAAATTTATTTCGGGCTTTAATTTTGATATTACCTTTTTTTCCTCCTACGGAATAAACGAAAAGGGAATGCTCACCGACCCTTCCCTTGAAGAAACCGGAATGAGACTTTCCGCCATAAGAAACAGTAAAACCACGGTGCTTTTATGCGATAAAACCAAGCTCTTTCTTTCTGCACCCTATAACCTTATGCCCGTTTCCGAAACAGACATCATAATTACCGACGATGCCGATTTTCCCGATTTCGGGATTCCCGGGGAGAGAATCATAAAGGTTTAACTGTTTGTGCAACAATGATGAAAAAGCAGATGCGAAAAACACATCTGCTTTTTTATTATAATCCCGATGATTTAATCATTGCAAAGGTTACAACTCCGCCGCAGGAGTGACAGCCTTCTCTTGCTTCAACAAAATCAAATTCCAGCTCTTCGATTGCATTAAGCTCGCCCTTCACATATTTACCGATGGTTCTTGCAGCATAATCAAGTCTTGAAATTACCCAGGCATATCTTCCGCCAAGCTCCTCCCAGCCGAATGCCTTATAGGTATCAAGCCATTGCTTTTCATGCATCTCCATAAGGGTAATATATTTTTCCTTAAGCTTAACAATTTCGCTTACCATTCCGGCAAGAGAATTTATATTCTTTTCCTCATATGCTTTTCTCACTTTGAGAATAAGTCCGATTTTTTCGGTTGTTATTTCAAAAATCAGTCTTGCATAATCATAATACTTCTCCCAGGGAGTTCCCTTGCCTGCATCCTTAATTGTCTCAAGTGCAGCACGGTGCTCCGTGAGAATATCCGAAAGCTTATAGGTTTCGGTCATATTATAGAAAAGATCGGTATAGAATATCTTCTTACCCATATAGTTAGGCCAGATATATTCCTTCTTTTCGATTTCATTCACCCAGGGATAATGATAATTTGAAAGAGCTCTGAAAGCATTCATATCAAGTCTTAAAACATTTTCGGAAAGCTCATATATTATCTCTTCGGTGCATTCCTTTCCTCTGAAGCAATGCTCGGAAAATACCAAAAGAGAAGGAATTGCAAAGGCAATGGCGGTTTCGTTTCCGTCATCACCGAAGGTTGCCGCCCAAACGTCTTTAACTCCGTAGTCAAGGCATACCTGCATTGCGGGAGTCATACTTTTTATGGTAAAATCAACCTGCGGAAGCTGACCTGACCATATCCAGATTCCGCCAAGAAACATTATTTCATCCCTTAAGCTCTTATGCCCCTTGAGAAGAGTTTCATAATCGGAATATTCCATATGATAATAATCCCAGTAGATAATATCCAGATCGGGAATCTCACTCTTTCTCTTTTCATCTGCCATAAAATCAAAATCATAATAACCTTTGCCGAGATGACCGTAGAATAAATCACCGTCAACAATGGGTCTGAAATCGTATTTTGCAGTAATTTCGCGGATTTTTTCAAGGTGAGGAATAATCAGCTCATCATACGCAACAAGATATCTTTTTTCCATCTTTATTTTTTTATTTCCTACTCCGCCTGCCTCATCGCAGTTAACCGCAAGTCTTTTGGTACGGAAGCATTTACGCATAGTTTTAACAATAGCCTCAATAAATTCATAGGTTTTTTCGCTTCCGCATAAAAGCACGGCTCCGTTTTCACGAAGATCTTTTGCTTCGCCGTATCTTAAATACTGGCTTAGATGACCGAGAGTCTGAATTGCGGGAATTGCTTCAATGCCCATTGAATAGGCATAGTCATCAATTTCCTTAAGCTCCTCATGGGAATATTTTCCCCTTCTGTATCCGAAACGGGGATACCCGGGAAGATCAAACACATCCTCCATATATAGCTTTAACACGTTAAAGCCCAGAAGAGCCATAACATCTATAATTTTCTTTATGCTTTCAACTCTTATAACTCCGTTACGGGAAAGGTCAAGGGAAAAGCCGAGAGTTTCGAAATGACGTCTCTGACGGATTTCAAATTCCCCGTTCCCCTTTTTAATTTCATTATAAAAAAGCATAAACCCTCTGTAATAATCGGTTATACAAGCTCCTCCGACGGTAACATGACCGTTCTTCAATGAAACATACACGTTTTCGGTTTCCGTATATTCAAAGGTGTATTTTTCTTTTTCAAAACCCAGCATCACCGATGCCTTGCTTAAAATTGCATCAAATGTTATTATATCCATAATGCACCTCCATTTTACTTATTTTAACACATAAATTAACTTTTGTAAATTATTTTTTTGCGTTGTTAATTTGCATATTAAAACGGAGATGTGAAGCAATTCACATCTCCGTTAATCTCGCCCCTTATTGACGATGAAGGTTTATTTTTATCCGACTTTCCGTCGGCTATACGCAGGTTGATTTCATCTGCGAGAATTTGAAATATGAGCCGTGAGCAAACATTCCGTAACGCTCTTCTATGTATTCATATTCCAGTTCGGGAACAGAAGAAATTTCCCCCGAAAGATAAGCTTCAATTCTTCTCTTCGCACCCTTAAGACGGGCAATCACCCAGCCGTATCTTCCGTCCAGTTCTTCCCAGCCGAAGGGCTTGAAAATATTCATCCACTGCTTTTCGTGAAGAAGCTGAAGCTCGCTGTATTTATTAATAAGGGAAGGAATTTTTTCATCGCATACAGCCTTAAGCCATTCTGCATCCTTATCCTCATAAGCCTTCCTCATTCCGTCGATTACGGGAATCTTTTCGGTGGTTATTTCAAATATAAGCCTTGCATAGTCATAAAGGCCTTCCCAGGGGGTTCCCTTTCCTGCATCCTTTATTTTTTCAAGAGCTTCAGTATGCTTTTCAAGAACGTCTCCGTTATTATATGAGCCGGTCATATTAAGAAGCACGTCTGACCAGAAAATAATCTTACCCATATATAAGGGATGAATATACTGAGCTCTTGTAAGCCCCTGAACCCAGGGATAGTGGAAGGAGGAAAGTGCTCTGAATTCTTCCATATCAATTTGGAAGAAGCTCTTTGCAAGAGAATAAATATCTTCCTTTTTACATTCTCTTCCCCTGAAGCAGTATTCAGAGAAAATGAGCAGAGTAGGATAAGAGAAAGCCATATTGGTTTCAAAGCCGTCATCCCCGAAGGTTGCCGCCCACACATCCTTTACTCCGTAATCAAGACAGCATTCCATCGCGGGAATCATGGTATCAAAGGTGAAGTCAACATTGGGAAGCTGACCTGACCATATCCACATTCCTCCGAGGAAAATAACCTTTCTTCCGAGGCTTAAATGCCCTTTGAGAAGAGTTTCATAATCCTCGTAGGCTGTATGATAATAATCCCAGTATAAAATACTCTGATCGGGAATATTTTTAATATCCTCTTCCGTTGCCTCAAACTCAAAATCATAATAGCCCTTGCCTATATGACCGTAGAAGAAGTCTCCGTCTGCAATAGGCTCAAAATCGTATTTTCTGCAGATTTCAACGCAGGTTTCAAGATGACCCGTTACCGTTACCCACGGAGCGGTATATTTCTTTTCTCTTAAAATTTTCTTTATTCCCACTCCTGCCGCTTCGTCGCAGTTAATATTGATTCTCTTACTGCGGAAGCATTCTCTCATGGTTTTTATCATCGCTTCAACAAACTGAATCGCTTTTTCGTTTTCACATTCCAGCACAAAAGGAGTTTCTGCAAATCCGCTTGCCTCTCCGTATCTTAAATACTGTTCAAGATGACCGAGGGTTTCAATGGAGGGAACAGCCTCCACACCCATTGAACAGGCATAATCATCAATTTCCTTAAGCTCCTCACGGGTATATCTTCCCCTTCTGTAACCGAAATGGGGGTATCCGGGAAGCTCAAAAACGTCTTCCATATAAAGCATAACAAGATTGAAGCCTAAAAACGCAAGAATATCTATTACCTCTTTGACTCTTTCAACGGTCATAACACCGTTTCTTGAAAGGTCAAGCGACATTCCGAGAGTTTCGAAATTTCTCTTCTGATTTATTTCAAATTCATTGTTGCCTTTTTTGATTTCGGTTGCGAGAAGCATTATCGCACGGTAAATATCTGCCTTTTCGTTGCCGCCGATTTTTGCAGTTTTTCCGTCAAATGCCGCATATACACCGGATGCCGGAACGAGGGAAAATTCATATTTAAGCTCAATGCCGAGAAGCTTTTCCGCCTTGGCAACCGCAGAAAGCAATTCTTTTTCTGTCATGTATTTCTACTCCCTTTCACAATATTGTTAATTCAATATATCACATATTCCCGTATAAGTAAATATAAATTTCCAACATCATAAGAAAATATGCATTTACAGAAGATACAGCCTTTCTTACATACATTTTGAATACCGTTCCGTACTCAACCGAAAAGGGATGCGAAAAATCAAAGCTTTTCACATCCCCGTGTTTCTTATTTACGGCTTTACGTATTGCCGTCATAATTTTCACTTAATATATATTTTTATTTTCCCTGTAGCTTCGCCACACGTTTTCAAAAACTCCTGCATCTCCGGGCATAGGTCGTACTTCTCTTTCAAAGGATTTGAATTTCCCATTCTCATAACGGGTTTCGATAATCCTTTTACGCCGGCTTTCATTCTCTTTTTCAAAGCCGCCCTTCATTATATCATCGGCATTTCCCGACGAATAAACCGCCGAGCCTCTTGAACCTGCGCCGCATTCGCAGTAATAAAGCATCTGGGAAAGCACCGCTGCCTGAGTAAACAAAATATCCTTGAGGCGGAAATAAAGGTGTCTTCTTTCCCTGCTTCTTATTCCATGCATCACGGGAAGCTCCGAAAGGGTTTTCGAAAGTATTTCCTGCATTTTCGGAATTCTTCTTACCGCACCGCCGCAAAGACTCATTCTTTCTCTTGCATCACGGATATGTTTTTCAAGAAAGTCTTCATTCCCCTCTGCAATTTCAAGCTCTGCTTCAATTGCCGCAAGAGTATTTTCCGAAAGCTTTTTAAACTCAGCTTCCGGCATAAAGGCTGATTCCTTCGCCGAAATGAACTGAGCCGCCCGAAGAGACCCGGTCTGCCCTGCGTTAAGTGCGCTTCCGCCCGGTCTTGTTACACCGTGAGTTCCCGCACATTCCCCCGCCGCAAAGAGACCGGAAACAGCAGTCTGCCACCACATATCAACTCCGTAGCCTCCGTTATGATGCTGCGCGCAAAGGGCAATTTCAAGATATTCCTCTTCAATATCTCTGCCCTTGCCTTTATAAAGCTCAACTGCAGGCATATTCATTTTGCGGAGTCTTTCTATAGGAGTTCCGAAGCATGCCTCCGCTCCCTTTAAATATTCATATGCCTCTGCTGAGAGCTTTTCAAATTCAATTTCCGGAAGTCCGAAGGGATTCTTTTTAAAATCCAGATAAACCCTTCTTCCCCTTTCGTTTTTCTCCCGGTAAACAAGAAGGTCGATTACCGAAGAGCCGGAAAGCTTTTCACAATGGAAGGGCCATTGATAGCCCTTTAAGAAAACTGCCGATAAAGCCTCATACTCATCCTCAAAATATTCCGAAAGAAACTCTCTTTCCACTCCTTCGCTATCCACCGAAACAAACCGGGGAAGCACCTGCATATAGGTTCCCGAAACGTTCCATCTCGGAGAAACAGAGGCTATTCCGAACTGCCACTCGGTAAGATTCTGACCCGTAGCTCCCGCACGAAGCCCTAAAGAGGTGCTTCCGTTATGGCAGGAGGGGTAAACGCTGTCTGCATAAATTCCTCCGGGACCGCCTGTTGCAAGTAAAATATCGGAGCAGCGAAATGAGGAAAGCTCTCCCGTTTTAATTTCAAGGGCAATAAGACCGCAAATTCTGTTACCGTTCTTCAGTATTTCAATTCCCTCAAAGCCGGAATAAAGATCCACATCAAGAGTTTTCAGCTTTCTTTCCAGAGCCTCGGTCATAAATTTAGAGGTAAGCGGGCCCGCACTTGTTGCCCGCTCATACGGGTCGTGATCGGTTTTATAGCCCACGTATTCACCGTAGCGGTTAACGGGAAAGGGAACTCCCAGCTCGCATAGGTTAAGAAAGCCTCTTGCGGATAATGCCGCCTCGCAAAGAGCATTATCGCCGTCGGTTGCTCCTCCGGCAAAAAGGTTTTCCGCCATTTTTCTTACGCTGTCGGGACTTTCACCCGAAAGACCCAGCTTATAGTAGGTCTGCTTATCGCTCCCCGTATTACGTGAGGTGCTTAAAGCGATTCCTTCGGTTATTATTGCGGTTTTTTTGCCGCTCTCTGCAAGCCTTATTGCACCGTTTAAGCCTGCCGCACCGCTTCCCACAACAATTACATCATAAGTTTTAAATTCCATCATATTTTCCTCATCCGAATTAAATTCAAAGTTTATTTCACCTTATCTTTGAATATGGGTAAATAAACATCTTTATCTTTTATTACGCATCCGGGAGTACCGCCGCTTCTCATAATATGAGTACACTTTGAGCAACAGATACAGCATTTTGTTTTATCAAGCTCACCCTTATTTAAAATATCGTTCGCAAAGTCGGGGTAAGCAAAAATCATTCTACCGAAGCCTGCAAGATCAAATTCGCCCTTCTCTATCATGGCAGAAGCAACAACAGGCGATGCAACCCCAAGATAGGAAAGTGCCGAGCAGATAACCTTGATTCCGGGAACCCTTTTCTTTATTTCACCTGCACCCGTAAGTGCTCTTGCAACTCCGGTAAGAGGGTGCTCTTCCGTTTCATATCCGCCCGAGGCAAAGGGGCGGTTAACATGGGGATTGAAATAGGGGTTTCCCATGGTTATATTAACTATAGGCATTCCTGCCTTATACAAGCCTTCAATAATTTCAGCCGCTTCGTCATAGCAGGGAGTTATTCCCTCACCGGGCTTTACTCCGAAGCCGTAAGGATATTCAAAGCCGTCATATATATTCATTCTGGTTGATACGGTAAAATCACTTCCCGTTGCGGAAATTGCACCGGTAACCGATTCCCTTAAGAATCTTGAACGGTTCTCAAGGCTTCCGCCGTATTTGCCCTTTCTTTCATAGGCAGATAAAAGCTCGCTGTTAAGATATCTGTGACAGCATTTTATATCCACACCGTCAAATCCTGCCTTTTCTGCAAGAACCGCACCATCAATAAGCTTTTCAACCACACGGTCAAGATAGTCATCTGTTGCAATTCTCTCTGAAGGAATGGGATTTTCCCCTTCGAATATTGGATTGTTATATGCAATAATGGGTGCAGGAACCCCTTCAGGCTTACTGTATCTTCCGGAATGAGTCGCCTGCATAACAACAACAGGTTCAAAGCCGTTAGCTTTCAAGCCGTCTTCCTTTATTTTTTCAACATGCGCCTTAAAAGCATCAAGGTTTTTTTCATCAATATAAAGCTGACGGGGATTCGCCCTTCCTTCGGGAAGAACGGCAGTAGCTTCATACCAGATAAGTCCCGAACCGCCGCGCGCCAACCTTTCATATCTTCTTATTGTAAGCTCATCAGGTTTTCCGTCGGGAGTGGAATCGCATCCCTCCATAGCCTGACAAACAAGACGGTTATTCATTTTAAGGCTTCCTGCCGTAACCTCATCCTTTAAAATTTCAACATTTCCCTTTTCGGGAAGAATTCCGCCAAGCTCACGGTTCTGAGCTTCAAAATCACTTATATTAAGATAAACCTTTCTTTCCATTTCAAATCACCTCATTTTTTATTTTATCACAACCTTTTTATTTTGCATATACCTATACTGCATATTTTTATGTAAATCTCGCAAAAGAAACTGTAAAAAAATTACTTTTTTTACAACCCCCGTTGACAAAACAATATATATAAAATATAATAAAAACATCAGCTTTTGCTGAAAAATATTATTTTTTTACACGGAGGTAAGAATTATGTCTTATATCGGCGAACTCGTAAAATCCCATTTTGATGCAAAGGGCGTACGTTATGACTATTATGAAAGAACGGAGGAAAGAAACGAAGCTATTAAGGTTTCATACAGATGCGACAATGCAGAATCTGTAAGCGTTATTCTTTTCTTTGATAAAGACGGCGGCACCCTTAATGCCAAAAGCTTTTCAATTGCTAAGGTTCCCGAAGCAAAGCTTATGGATACATATGTGCTCTTAAATGAGCTTAACTGCGAATACCGTTGGGTAAAATTCTATATTGACAACGATAACGAGGTAACCGTATCCGGCGATGCAATCATAGATGAAACCAATGCAGGTGAAGAATGCTATGAAATTATTCAGCGCTATGTTGGAATAATTGACGATGTTTACCCCAGAATCATGAAGGTTATCTGGGCTTAAACGGATACATTAATATGAAAATCTATAAAGTTACTTATTTACTCAATCCGCGCAAGGCATTAAGCTTCAAGACAGAAAATTCCGTGGCACTTCCGGACTGGCTTCTTGAAAAAATCGAGGCGCAGTCCGGATGCGACTGCATAGTAAGGCTTGAAACCAGCTACAACGTATTAAGCATAATCATCTGCTCAAAGAGTGAAATAACCGCAGAGGGAATGCAGAGCCTTGTTGACAGTATTTCCGAAGGTGCTGATACCGGGAAAATCAATTTCACAATAGCTCCCATATCTGCAGACCGGGCTCTGAGTCATCCTGCCTTAGGTGAGGAAGAAAAGCATAAGCTCAGCTCATTTACGGGAGCTGCGGAAACGAAAAAAAATCCTTCATTTTCCGACAGAGAAAACAAAAAAACCGCAGAGTCTTATGATGCAGCTTCGGAATCCGATACGGAAGACCCCTTTGATAAAATATCAAAGCTTGTTGGCGCAGATGAACTTAAAGCGTGGGCAAAAGAAATGAAGAAGCTCCACGAACACCTTCCCGCTGACGCAATCCGTCCTCTTATGAGTATGACCTATCTTATTTCGGTCAACGAGGGTAACGGAAGCAGCACGGCATTTCAGTCGGTGGGAGACGTGGTGGCAAAGCTTACCGGCAAAAAGGAAGCTGTTCTTCACGAATATACTGCTGAGCCTGATGCTGAGGCAAAGGAGCAGTATAATATTGACAGGATTATTAAAGATGCTTCGAGATCCTCTGCTTCGGAAAGCACTCTTCATATTTTTTCCGTATGGATTGATAAATTTCAGAATAACAAGTATGCCGGAGAATGGCTGAAGCTTTTATCAGCCTTCAGGCAGAGCCGCAACGCAGTTTATATTTTTGCGGTTCCCTATATTGAAAAAATCGCCCTGCGGGATATGCATAACCGCATTGAGGATATTCTTCCCAACAGGGTTATGACCGTAACACCCTTAACGAACGATGACTATATGAAGCTTTTTGAAAATTATTTCGAAAAGTGCAATATGAAGCTTCCCGAAAATCTGCATCCCCTTCTTTCGCAGGTGCTTGCAGAGGAAAAATCAGACGGAAGATTCTACGGAATCAATACGGTGGATAAAATCTGCGACGAAATCTGCTATACCAAAATGATGAACAGAATATCAAATCCCGATTCCGATTCATCAACGGTTTTCAAGGAGGATATTATCCCCTTACTTCATCAGCCGGAAAATGCAGACGGCGATGCCCTTTCGGCAATGCAGAAGCTTGAGGCAATGATTTCTCTCGACGAGGTTAAAGCAAGAATAAAGGAAATAATTGCAACCTCGAAAATGCAGAAGAAATTAAATGACGGAAAAGCCAATTCCATGCATATGATGTTTTCGGGAGCTCCCGGAACGGGAAAAACAGTTGTTGCACGTCTGCTGGGTGAAATCTTAAGGGAAAACAAGCTTCTTTCCTGCGGCGGATTTTATGAAGTAACAAGAAAAGATCTTGTAGGCTCCTATGTGGGCCATACCGCACCGAAAACGGCAGAGGTATGCAAGCTTGCATACGGAAGCGTTCTTTTCATTGATGAGGCGTATCTTCTGGATGGCGGAAGCGAAAAGGATTTCGGCAAGGAGGCAATCGGAACGCTTATTGCGGAAATGGAAAATAAACGGGGCGATATGGTAGTTATTTTCGCAGGCTACGAAAAGGAGCTTGAAAGACTTTTTGAGCTTAATCCGGGACTCAGAGACAGAATCCCTTACCGTATTCATTTTGAAAACTACGACCGTGATGAGCTTCTTCAGATTTTCCATAAGATGCTTCCCTCAAAATTTTCATATGACACCGCATTTGATGAGGCTGTAAAGTGCTTCTTCGACAACCTTCCGGATTCCGTAATGAATAATCCCAATTTCAGTAACGGTCGTTTTGTACGTAACCTTATTGAAAGAATGGTTTCAAAGGCAGCACTCCGTATGGAAATGGAAGGCTTAAGTTCCGAGCTTAAAATCACGGCAGAGGATTTCAATGCTTCTGTTTCAGACGGTGAGTTTGCAAGTCTTAACGATGTTAAAAAGGCTTCAAGAATAGGATTTTAAGAAATACAGGCTGAAGAAGGTATAATATGAATCCATCAGTTGAAGAAGCATATTTTTCAAGAAAAAATTATACAGGCGAAAGCCATTTTCATGACTGTCATCAGCTTATCTTTATTACCGGCGGAAGTGCTGAGGTTACGGTAAATAAGAAAAGCTATACGGCAAAGCCCGGCAGTATAATTATATTAAGCCGTATGGAAGACCATTCCATACGGCCTGTTGTTTTTCCCTACGAAAGATATATTTTAAGAATCAATCCCCTTTCACCCATAGGTGAAGGAAGAGAGTATTCACTTCTTCTTAACCGTCCGGAAAGCTTTGTTCATCTTCTGGATGTTTCGGATATTTCCGACTCGGTAAAGGAATGCTTTGAGGAAATAATAAGGGAACGTACGGATGAAGGAATTCTTACCGAAAAAATGCAGAGACTTCTTCTTTCACGTCTTCTTATTATGCTTTACAGAAGGCACAGCTCCCGTTTTTCTCCCCTTGCGGGAGAGGAGTTTGAACTGGTTTTCAGAATTCAGCAGCAATTTGAAAATGACTGCGCAAAAAACTATTCACTTTCAGGACTTGCGAAGGAATATCACGTAAGCACCTCCACAATTTCCCATAAATTCAAAAAAATTACCGGAGTTTCTGTTTTTGACTATCTTTATTCCTGCCGCCTTTCCTCTGCAAAATATTTCCTTGCGGGAACCCGTCTTACGGTGGGAGAAATAACCGAAAAATGCGGCTTCAGTGATGTGAGCAATTTCTGCCGCAGCTTTAAACGGGAAACGGGAATCACACCGCTTGAATTCAGAAAAGCAGCTGAAGCGGAATAAAGCCATAAGATATAAAACGGTGATGTAAAAATACAAATTTTTACATCACCGTTTCAGACTGTCGAAAAAGTCGGTCTACCGCAAGAAATAAAGGCTTCTCCTTGAGGTAGCGAAGCGTCGCCGAAGGAGTGAATGACAGTATGGGCATACTGTCAGAGCTGAGGCGTGACCGAACCGCAGTGAGACGGCTCAGCTGAAAGCTATGGTGAGGTGTAGCTTGCTTGCAAGCGTAACAATTGAAACCCCAGGAAAACATCGAATTTTCCTGACTTTTTCTTGCTTTTCGCCAAAATGAGCCTTGCCGTACCATCGTACTGTCTGCATTCATTTTGACGAAATATACCTTCCTTTTTCGAAATCTGACAGCGTGTCGATAGGTTTATCGA
>JAZQFU010000010.1:0-5790 GCA_045539675.1 Clostridia bacterium
GATCAATTAACTGACAATATCGAAAATATATTTAATGATATCAATTCATACATATTTAAAGCAGATAATGTTGATTTGAATCATGTCTACATTGACGGAACCAAACTTGAAGCAAATGCCAACAAATACAGTTGGATATGGAAAAAATCGTGCATAACAAACCGAAACAAAGTATTTTTGAAGCTTTCAATATTGATAAAAGAAATCAATGTCACAGATTTAAAATATCTTAGTGTTGAAATTGGAACAAGACAAGAATACTCTGTTGAATACGTAGAATTCATATTGTCTGAGTATGGAAAGCTTATGAGTGTAGATACATCAACATTTGTATACGGCAGTGGAAAACGAAAAACAAGCGTTCAAAAACACTATGAAAAACTTGTGGATTATTTAGATAAATTAAAGAAATATGCTAAACATATCAAAATATGCGGCGATAGCAGAAACAGTTATTCAAAAACAGATAACGATGCAACATTTATGCGTAACAAAAGAGATTACATGGGTAATGACCAACTGTTACCATGCTACAATGTACAAGTTGGAATATGTGATGAATACATAGCAGTTATGGATGTTCAGCAGTTTACATCTGACATGGATTGCTTCATACCACTCATGGAGAAATTTCATAAAACATATGAATTTTATCCACAATATCCCGTTGCCGATGCAGGATATGGTAGCTACAACAACTATCTTTTCTGTCAACAAAAAGGCATGAAAAAATTCATGAAATTTACGATGTTCAACAAAGAAACAACCGACAAAAAATATCACGAGGATATGTTCAGAGCAGTAAATTTCAAAAGAGATGAAAGTGGTAATTTGATTTGCCCCAACGGGAAGAAATTTAGGTTTATGTACAACCTTCCGGTGAAGGGAAACAAATTTGGAAGAACAGAAGAAATGTATCAATGTGAGGACTGTACCGGATGCCCTCACAGAGAAAAATGCCACAAAAGTGAAAAGAATCGTATTATTCGATTGAATGAAGAACTAACAAGTTTCCATCAGGAAGTTATTGACAATTTAGAATGTATACACGGTGCGCTTCTTCGAATGAATCGGAGTATTCAGGCAGAGGGGACATATGGTGCTATCAAGTGGGCAAGAGATTACAAAAGATTCAGGCGTAGAGGCTTAAAACAAGTGTTTTTTGAATTTTCGGCAATTTGTTTAGGTTTTAACCTGCATAAATACCACCTAAAAAAACAAAGGTCGATAATGGCAGCATAACAAAACATCAAAAATCAGCTCAAAAAACAGTGGGCTTTATTTCTTATACTCAAAAAACAAAGATTTTCCCTAAAACAAAACAAAGACCTCAACAAGTGAGATCTTTGTCTGTTTTAGGGACTTTTTTTACAGTTCCTTTTTCTGGCGGAGAAGGAGGGATTTGAACCCTCGCGCCGGTTTCCCGACCTACACCCTTAGCAGGGGCGCCTCTTCGGCCTCTTGAGTACTTCTCCATATGGCCGCAGTTAAACTGCGATATTAAATTGAAATGTGGCGGAGAGGGTGGGATTCGAACCCACGCGCCCTTTCGGACAAACGGTTTTCAAGACCGCCTCGTTATGACCACTTCGATACCTCTCCACAAGTCACAAACAACATTATACCACTTTGGGTTGGATTTGTCAAGTAAAAATTACAGTAATTATAAAAATATTTCGGGACTGCAAAACAAAGCGCTGCAGTCCCGTTATCCTTCAACTTAGTCGTTGGTATAGTTATCAAAATAGCCCTGAATAAATACTATAGGCGTTCCTTTATCTCCGGAGCCTGAGGTTAAATCACAGAGCGAACCGATAAGGTCTGTGAGTCTTCTGGGAGTTGTTCCTTCAGAAGCCATCTGACCAACAAGATTGCTGTCTTTGGTTATGATTCTTTCTTTTATAGCTTCCCTGAGTTCTTCGCCTTCAAGATCAGCGAAATCGTTATCTGCAAGGTATTTGAGCTTAAGCTCATTAGGAGTTCCTTCAAGACCTGCAGTATAAGCAGGGGATACAACGGGATCAGCAAGCTCCCAGATTTTTCCTACGGGATCTTTGAAAGCTCCGTCGCCGTATACCATAACCTCAATTTTCTTTCCGGTTGCTTCGAAAAGCTTTTTTGCAATTGCATCAACCACGGGCTGGCAATCACGGGGGAAAAGCTTTACTTTGTCTTCTGTTGCTTTGTTTGAGCCGAGAAGACCGTAATCTTTATTAAAACCGCTTCCGTTTATTGATTCTGTTAAAATATCGTCAAGACCGAGAATTATTTCTCCGCCGGCTTTCTTTAAGATTCTCTTGGTTCTTGCTCTTGTATGAATATCGCAGCAGATTACGTTTTTGGTATAATCAAGAATTGCCTTGCAGTTATTGGCAAAAATAATTTCAACCTCTGCACCGCATTCCTTTATAAGGCTTTCATAATATTCAACATAATCAACGCCCGTGAAGGTATGCTTCTCATATCCGAAAAGCTCACGGTATTTTTCAAGTGTGAGAACGTCTTTATAAGGGTCAACATCCTTTTCATCAAGAGCGTCAAGGCTTATAAGGTGATTTCCAACCTCATCAGAGGGATAAGAAAGCATAAGAACAATTTTTTTGGCTCCCTTTGCAATTCCTCTTAAGCAGATTGCGAAACGGTTACGGCTGAGAATAGGGAAGATAACTCCAACGGTTTCTCCGCCGAACTTTGCTTTAACGTCAGCTGCAATATCGTCTGTTGTGGCGTAATTTCCTTGTGCTCTGGCAACAATTGCTTCTGTCATTGCAACTATATCACGGTTTCGGAATTCGATTTTTTCTTCCTTTGCCGCTTCAAGAACTGAAGAAACAACGATTTCAACAATGTCATCGCCCTCTTTAATGATGGGTGCTCTGACTCCTCTCGATACTGTTCCGATCATTCGGTTCATCCTTAACATCTCCTTTAGTTTAAGAAAAAGTGTAGCTTCTTTGTTGTCTGATAATTCAAACAACATTTTATTATAACATATTATTTTTGAGATTTCAATTTTTTTCTTAAAAATTTATGAATTTTTTTTAAGCTTTTCAATAAGCTCCTCCAAAACGTTTTCTTTTTTTGTTATATTATTTTCTCTTATAAGCTCTCTTATTCGGCTTTCTACCCGTTCAATATCATTCCTGAATGCTTCGGCGGAAAGGGTATATGCACCGCTTCCGAAAACAATAAGCTGTTCAAGGTTATCCGATGTTGCAACCGTAACCTTATAGTTTTTGGAAAGCTCTTTTGCGGTTTTTTCAATATAGCTGTCGGCAGTCTGCGCTTCCTTTGTGTAAACAATCGTAATTCCGTTTATTCTGTCCATTTCTCCGGCATTTCTTTTGACTTTGTATGCATCAAAAACCACGATAATCTCCGCATCACGGAATACCTTGTATGAGGAAAGCTTTTCAATAAGGAGCCTTCTTCCGTCTTCAAGGTTATCTCTTGCGGCATTCTTAAGCTCGTCCCACGCAAAAATAATATTATATCCGTCAATAAGAAGGTATTCCTTATCGTATTTCTTTACGGATTTTATTGTAACACTTTCGGGAAGCTCTTTTCTTTTTCTCATTCCCTGACCCGGAAGGCGGGTTTCAACCTTTCCATAGGTTCTTTCAAAAATCCGTAAAAGCTCCTCATCCGTTGCCTGAATGGAGGAAGCTGACTTTAATGCAGGTTCTTTTATTTCCTTTTTGGGCTTGAGCACGCTTTCAAGATGCATATATTCCTCTACCGAATCCCATTTCACGGTAAAGCCTGCACCGTTGGCGCAGAAAACAGAATCGGGGCTGTTTTCCAGGTCTGCCTCGGGATTATATCCTTTTTCTTCAATAATCTTTTCCGCATTATGGCATGGGCTGTAGCCTTTGAATTTGCAGTTAAGCTTTCCGTGTCCGTGGGTATATGCGATAAGCTCTCTGTTATAATCTGCAATTTCCGAAGCAGGTACCGTACCGCGTATAACCGTCATATTCCCTTTGGGCAGAGGAGAAGAAAGCTCCGCTCCCATGCGGTCAAGATCTGTCATGGCACGACCCGTATTTTCAGCGGGAACTTCAAGGGTGAATTCATAGTAAGGCTCAAGAAGAACGCTTTTTGCTTTCATCAGTCCCTGACGTATGGCACGGTAGGTTGCCTGCCTGAAATCTCCGCCTTCAGTATGCTTGTTATGTGCCTTGCCTGATTTTAAGGTTATACGTATGTCTGTAAGGGGAGCACCTGTAAGAACGCCAATGTGCTTTTTCTCAGACATATGTGAAAGAATAAGTCTCTGCCAGTTTTTGTCAAGCAAATCTTCACTGCAGTCGGTGGTGAATTCCATGCCCGAGCCTTCCTTTAATGGCTCCAGCAGAAGATGAACCTCGCTGTAATGCCTCAGAGGTTCATAATGACCGATTCCTTCAACTGTTCCGGCTATAGTTTCTTTATATACGATTCCGCCGGTTTCAAATTCAACACGGTATCCGAATTTTTTCTGTATAAGTGTTTTCAGTATTTCAAGCTGAATTTCCCCCATAAGCTTAAGCTGAATTTCCTTAAGCTGGGGATTCCATGAAACACCAAGCTGAGTCTCTTCCTGTTCAAGCTTTTTTAAATCGGCAAATGCCTCCGGTGCATCAATTCCGTCGGGCAATAATACCTTATATGTGAATATAGGCTCTGCCGTAAGACGGTCGGAACTTTCTTCAAAGCCAAGACCCTGACCTGCATATGTGTTTTCAAGGCCCGTGACCGCGCATACCGTTCCCTTATCGGCAGATTGCACGGAGGAATACTTTTCTCCCGAATATATTCTTATTTCATTTATTTTCTCATTGTTTATAAGCTCTTTTACTTTTATTTCCCCGCCGGTAATTTTCATAAAGGTAAGCCTTCGCTCCTTTTCGTCGCGGCTTATTTTGAAAACTCTTGCGCCAAAGGAGGAAACTGATTCATAGGCTTTTGTATATTCAAATAAAAACTCAAGAAACTCACGGACTCCGTTCATTTTCAGAGCAGAGCCGGAATAAGCCGGGAAAAGCTTTCTTGCAGAGATAAGGTCTGTTATTGATTCTTTATCAATAATGCCGTTTTCCAGGTATCCGTGCATAACCTCTTCATCACAAAGCGCAATGCTTTCATAAAGTAATTCGCCCGTTTCGGTTGCGAAATTAATAATCCGTGAATCCAGAGAGGTCTTAAGCTCTTCTTCAACATTGCTGATAATCACGCCGTCAAGATCTGTTTTGTTGATAAAAAGGAAAACCGGAATATTATGAGATTTAAGAAGCTCCCACAATGTTTTTGTGTGCGCAGAAACACCGTCCGATGCGCTTATAACCAGAATGGCATAATCAAGCACCCGAAGAGTTCTTTCAGTTTCCGCAACAAAATCAACGTGCCCCGGAGTATCGAGAAGGGTAATTACGGAATCCGCTCCCGTAATCACAGCCTGCTTTGAAAACACCGTAATTCCTCTTGCACGTTCAATTTCATCTGTATCTAAAAAAGTATCCTTGGAATCGACTCTTCCAAGTCTTCTTATTTCTCCGGCAGAGAAAAGAAGTCCTTCCGAAAGAGTTGTTTTTCCGGCATCAACATTTGCCAGAATTCCGACTGTAATTTTCTTCATATTTACTCCTGAATATCGCTATACATATTGTAAAGCTCACTGTATGCTCCGCCGAGCTTTATAAGTTCCTCATGGGTGCCGGCTTCTTCAATTCCTTTCTCGGAAAGATAAAGTATTTTATCTGCATTTTTTATTGTTGTCAGTCTGTGGGCTATAGTAAAGGTTGTTCTGCC
>JAZQFU010000011.1:0-9287 GCA_045539675.1 Clostridia bacterium
GGAGAACCAGGTATCTAAAACGTCTTCCTCCTGTCTTACGGGCTTTCCGCATTTGGGGCAGGTGGTGATATCTTCCTTGGAAACGGTCATTTCACCGCAGTCATCGCAGTAGAAGGCAGGAATTCTGTGCCCCCACCAGAGCTGACGGGAAATACACCAGTCATAAACATTTTCCATCCAGTTCATATATATTTTGGAGAAACGTTCGGGAACGAATTCTGTTTCTCCGGAATTAACGGCATTGATTGCTGCTTCAGCCAGAGGCTGCATTTTAACAAACCACTGGTCGGAAACGATAGGCTCAATGGTGGTTCCGCAACGATAGCACTGACCTACGTTATGGGAATGCTCTTCGGTTTTAACCAGAAGTCCCATTTCCTCAAGGTCTTTAATCATTGCCTTACGGCATTCGTAGCGATCCATTCCTTCATATTTTCCTGCATATGAATTCATGGTTGCATCGTCATTCATAACCTTGATGATTTCAAGGTCGTGACGCTTTCCTACCTCAAAGTCGTTGGGATCGTGAGCAGGAGTAATCTTAACGCATCCCGTTCCGAATTCCTTATCTACGTATTCATCGGCAATAACGGGAATTTCTCTGTCTGTAAGAGGAAGGAGAAGAGTTTTTCCAACAATGCTCTTATATCTTTCATCCTCGGGGTTAACGGCAACTGCAGTATCTCCGAAAAGGGTTTCAGGTCTTGTGGTTGCAATAACAACGTAATCCTCCGTACCCTTAATCTGATACCTGATATGCCAGAAATGACCTGCATGCTCAGCATGTTCAACCTCTTCATTGGAAAGAGCGGTAATACAGTTGGGGCACCAGTTTATAATTCTGGGGCCGCGGTAAATAAGGCCTTTATTATAAAGGTTAACAAAAACCTCTCTTACTGCCTTTGAGCATCCTTCATCCATGGTGAAACGCTCTCTGTCCCAGTCGCAGGAGCATCCGATTTTTTTAAGCTGATTTATAATACGGCTTCCGTATTTTTCCTTCCAGTCCCATACTCTTTCAAGGAATTTTTCTCTTCCTAAGTCATAGCGGGTAAGACCTTCCTTTTCACGAAGTTCTGCCTCAACCTTAATCTGAGTTGCAATTCCTGCATGGTCGGTTCCGGGAACCCATAAAGCTTCAAAGCCCTGCATTCTTCTGTATCTTATAAGAATATCCTGAAGGGTTTCGTCAAAGGCGTGACCCATATGAAGCTGACCCGTTACGTTGGGAGGGGGAATAACGATTGTATAGGGTTTCTTTTCCTTGTTGGGAGAAGCCTTGAAGCATCCGCCTTCAACCCAGCTCTGATATATTCTGTCCTCAACCTTTTTGGGATCGTAGTTTTTTTCAAGTTCTTTTTTCATAACTGACGCTCCTTAATCATTAGTAATCACTCTATTGTAACATTTATCGGTAAAAAAATCAAGACCTATATTTAAAGCCGCCGGAGTGTTGTATTTAAAGCTGCCGGAGTGTTGACGGCTGACATATAAAAACCGCCTGAAGACCTCAGGCGGTTTTACGTTTTATATTTATCTGTTTAATATAAGCTTTGTAAGTTCAACGGGATTTACGATTTCGTTACCCTTATAAACACGCATATTTCCCGAAGCGATTTCGTCAATTAAGATTACCTCGCCGTTATTGTATCCGAACTCAAACTTGATATCCCAAAGGTCAAGACCGATGGTTTTTAAATCGTCTGCAACGATTTTGGTGATTTTCAAGGTCTGCTCCTTCATGCTTTCAAACATTTCGGGAGTCATAACTCCTAACGCTGCAAGTCCTTCTGAGGTAACGAGGGGATCGCCCTTCTCGTCGTTTTTGAAGGTGCATTCAACGTAGCCGCCCTCTAAGGGAGTGCCGTCTTTCATATATTCTCCGTATCTGCGGATGAAGCTTCCTGTAGCAACAAGGCGGCAGATAACTTCAAGCCCGTGGCCGAATACGGTTGCAGGAAGAACCTCCATGGTTGCATCCTCAACGTTTGCACTCACATAGTGAGTCTTGATGCCTGCTTCCTTAAGAAGATCAAAATAATAAACCGAGGTTCTTAAGTTAGCCTTTCCGATTCCTTCAATAGTGAGTCCGACAGCGTTCTCACCGGGATCAAAAACTCCGTCTTTACCTGTGCAGTCATCCTTGAACTTTAACAAAACGTTACCGTTTTCAAGCTCGTATACATTTTTTGTTTTGCCTTCGTATAACTTTTTCATTTCTGCGCCTCTTTCTTTCAAAATAAATTCCTTATATAATATACCACAAAATTTTTAAATTTTCAATAACTTCTGCAAAAAAATGGGAAAATACATAAATATTTTTTCTGATTTCTTCTATTTTTTGGAAAAATTCCGTAATTTTTGACCTGTTTTTTTCAGCAGATTTTTGATTTTCCTTGTGGGAATAATGAGCAGGAGTGTTGCTGTAAGAACGGGAAGGAATATTTTCAGAGCAAAAGAAATGTCTGCTTCTGCTCCCATTACAAGCTCGCAGATATCTACTGCAAGGGAAAATCCGCATACAATACTTAAAAAGGTCATTGCACGGGTGGTATTATTCTGACCCTCCGTTTCATAAAATTCGGAAATTCTCTCAACCTCACCGTCAATATCATTGAATTCGCTATCCAGCTTTCTTGATTCGCACATCATTTCATAGAGCCTCTGATAGCTGGTTTCATCGGATATAATGCTGAAACGGTATTTGGTATTGAGCTCCATGATTTTTTTTCTTGATTTATTGAGAATTCCTGCGGATGCTGTTTCCGCAATTTCATTCATATATCTGTATAAAGCATATTTAAGATGCAGCGCAATAATAAACCATACAATATATCGCTTGTCCGCATAGCCCGGAAATTTATTTTCAACGAAAAATCTTGATTTTTCCTCCCGGGTTTTTATTCCCGTTACGCAGACTCCTTTATCCGTAACTGCCCAGCGGATATCGGGGTATGCGTGGTAAAGACGGCTTTCGTCTGCTTTTCCTCTGAAGCTTCCGCTTAAGCCCGAAGCAATATTGAAGGACAGACTGTCGGCTTCTTCAAAGGTAGTGCTTTCGTCTGCTACAACAGAAACAAAAAGCTCGGCTCTTTGCTCTCCCGAAGGAGCCAGATGATCAAAAAGCTCCACCTTTCCGAAGGGAGAAATAAGCTCTTCGGCAATACGGTTGGGAGAAACCAAAGTACCGTCCGGGGAAAGAAGCTCACGGTTGCTCAGCCTTAAAAATGCGGAAATATCTGCCGCCTCGGAAAGAGAATTGCATTCCGCCGTAAATTTAAGCTCGGCAAAGGCTGTTGCGGTATCAAATGAAAAGATTCTTGCAGAGGAAAGAATAATGGAAAGCTCCGGAGAAATGCTGCAGCTTTGATTAATTTCCTTTTTCATTATGAGGCAGTCGCTGAAGATTCCGCTTTTATTGAAAATTCTGTCTATGTATTTCAAATAAAAGCAGCTTTCCGTATCCTCCGTAAGCCAGAGGGGATTATTATAAAGCTTCTTTCTGAATTTTACGGTATTTTCAGTTCTGAAGGGCAGAAAGAGTCTTATCTCTGCCTTTACGGGTGCTACAGTATTTTCCTGCATATTATCACCGCCGTTTATTATAAAATTTACATTCCCATTATAGCAGTTATTTTTCTATTTATCAACATATATTTGCTTTCTTCCTGCATTTGCGTTAATTTTTTTGATTTTGTCGTGTCGCACAAAAATGGGTTGACATTTTTGCGTTTTCATTGTATAATAATCAGGCTAGGGAGGTATTGGTATGAGCAGAAAAAATAAAAGCCTTATATCTGTTATTCTGGCGGCGGTGCTTGTTATTGCTTCGGCGTTTGTTATGAGCGGCTGCAAGGATGAAACTCCCGAAAAAATCACTGCGGAAGCAAATCTTTATTTCACTTCTGAAAGCGGAATGGAGCTTGTTCCCGAAAAAAGAGTTTTTGAGCTTTCGGAGGAATCAGAGCTTCCCATGGCGGTGGTTTCCGCCCTTTGCGAAGGCCCCCAAACCGAAGGTCTTAAGCCTACTCTTCATAAGGATACTGTAATAAAAGGCATTACCGTTAAAGAGGAGCTTGCAACGGTTGAAATTTCAGAAGGCTTCGCAACCCTTAATTCCGGCGGCACCTTAAAGGAATTCAATGCGGTTTATTCGGTGGTTAATTCCCTTACGGAGCTTGAAGGCATAAGTAAGGTGGTATTTTCGGAAAACGGAAATATCCGCAGAGAATTCGGAAGCTTTTATTTTGAAGAGCCTCTGACTTTCAAGGCAACAATAAACGACTAAAACGGGGAATTTTCCCCTTAATATACGCTGGTGTGGCTCAGTCGGTAGAGCAGCTGATTCGTAATCAGCAGATCGTCGGTTCAAGTCCGATCACCAGCTCCAGAAAAAACGACTTGTTTCGACAAGTCGTTTTTTCAGTTATATTTGCCTTGCGGCAAGTTATATTGCTACGCAGTTATATTCGGCTTACGCCGAGTGGTATTGTGCTTCGCACAGTTTAATGGCAAATATAATATCACTGCAAACGAAGGTTGCAATAACACCTTTACAGAGTAAAAATATCACTCCAACGAAGTTGGAATATCACTAAAATCAAAATATCCCTATGGTTCGGATTTCCCAGAAAAAACCGTAGATTCTATCAGAATCTACGGTTTTTTCAATGAAGCGTTCCTTACGGGAACATTAAGTCGCTTCGCTGATGAAGTATTGCTTCGCAACATTAAGGGACGCTTCGCTTCATAAATTTGCAAAGCGAATTTGCATCATAGTGGCAAAGCCACTGCTTCATATTTGCCGAAAGGCAAATGCTTCATTTAATTAGTGGCATCTGAACCATTCGGCTCTTCCGGAATCGAAGCCACAAGGCTTTGATTTCATCCGAACATAGTAAGGATTTCACCGCGCATCGCACAGGTTCATTAAAATATAAATGTACCTGTGTTTTTGTGTTTATATCAGCTTTCACGACATAAATAAAATAAAAATTTTAATAATTTTTCTCTTTATGTTTCACACCCCTAAACAGGCAGTAACTCGGTAGTTTCACGGGTTTTACCTGCCTTTTTCTTTTGTGAACATTCTGTAAAATTTTCAAAAAAACCTTGCAATTTCTGAGATTTATAGTATAATGGAAAAGGTTGTGAAATATTTTTGTAATATTTATGCAATCAAAAAGTAATAAAAGGAGGCGGTTCTTTGCTGGAAAGGCAGACAGCAAAATTAAAGGAATTCATAAAAGAATTCGATTTCACTTCGAAAAAAGAAAAGACTGTTGAAGCCGCAAAGGCTTTATCGCTTAAAGTAAAAAAAGAATCCTGTATATTAATAAGTAACATAAAAAAGCTTCCCGCAATCGCTGCGGAAAAGCTTGAGGGAGTATCCTCCCGCACCATATTCAATACATCAGCGGTAATTACCGCAATGATGTTTCTCTGCATTCTCCCCGGCGGTAACCTTAATTTAGGTTATAAAATAAACTGTGAAGGAGAAACTGCAGGAGTAGTTTTAACGAAGGCGGAAGCGCTTTCAGCATATGAATCAGCAGTTAAAGAGCTTGAGGGAGTGCCTACGGCATCAGCTCCCGAAAAAGCTTCCATAATGCTTACGGTTGTGAGCAATGAGCTTGTAACCAATATTGCAAACCTTTCAAATTCGGTTGTAGCCTGCTATGACGGAAGGGAAGACTGCGTGGGAATTTTCGTTGACGGAATCCGTGCGGCGGCTCTCCCCACGGCTGAAGAAGCCGAAAAAACTCTTGAAGCATATAAAAATGAGTATGCAACTGCAGATGCGATTGAGGTTTCCTTCAATAAGGCAGTTGAGGTAAGACCCTCAAGAGCCGCAGAGGGAGAAATCCTTTCGGGAAGCGAAGCACTTTCCGTTCTTAAGGCTCCCAAAGGCGGATATGTTAATTATACTGTAAAGCCCGGAGATACGGTTTCGGTTATTGCCGAAAACCACGGTACAACGGTAAATAAGCTTCTTAAGGCTAATCCCGGACTTTCTGCAGATTCCATAAAGGACGGAGACGTTATTACGGTTTCAGACGTTACTCCCGTGCTGGCAGTAAGAACCGTTTCAAATGTTACCGAAACAGCTACAGTTCAGTATGAAACCGAAAAGGTTGAGGATAAAACCGCATATAAGGGAACATCTGTTACCGTAAGAAGCGGAAGCCTTGGCGAAAAGAAGGTTGAATATAAGCTGACAAAGGAAAACGGAAGCGAGGTTTCAAAGGTTGCAGTAAGCGAAACGGTAACCAGGGAGCCCGTAACCGCTATGGTTAAGGTGGGAACAAAGGAAAGACCCAAAAACGCGCCTACCGGAACCTTCATTATGCCTTATTACGGAACTCTTACCTCACGTTACGGTGCATACCGTTCCAGAGGTACACCCCATACGGGAATTGACCTTGCAGGGCCTACCGGCGGTGCGATTGTTGCTTCCGACGGAGGAACCGTTACCGTTGCGGAATACAGAGGAAGCTACGGTAATATGGTTAAAATCAAGCACGATAACGGCTATGAAACCTATTATGCTCATCTGAGTAAGATTTCGGTAAAAGCAGGCCAGAAGGTATGCCAGGGTCAGACAATCGGTCTGGTCGGTAATACCGGCAGATCAACAGGCCCCCACCTTCATTTCGAAATAAGAAAGAACGGAAGCCCTGTTAATCCCTACAACTATATAAGATAAAGGTAATTGTAGAAAATATCAATAATAAAAATAACGGATGTGAAGAATTCTATCACATCCGTTATTATATATATGTGTTACTTATACGTCTTTAAGACTTTTCTTCATAGGTTCAAATTCGCCGTTAGTGAGAAAGCTTGTTTTTAAGACCGTATCTCCCGGAACGGGGCAGGGCTTTCCTGCATTTTTATAGTCAAAGCTATCCACAAAGGCATTCAGGTCGGTTTTATAAAAATCAATTTTCTTTTTTTCCGTTTCATAAAGAGCGGTAACGCAGGCTTCAAGCTTCTTTCCGTGAAGATTTTTTTTCGCATGCTTTACAGCCTTTACATAGTGGGGAATGCAGAAACCGTCGGTTGCGGTTACCTTTTCAAAGAAATCTTCGTTTTCTGCCATCATTGAAACGAAGGTATCGAAATAGCGGTCAACATTGGATTTTATGCGGTCACATATAACGCAGGAGCTGCCGTATGCCTCAAGTTTTTCGATATATAAATCAAGGGCATCCTTCTCTTTTGAAAAAAGCTTTTTCTTTCCGATGGGAGGAAGGGCGGAAAGCTCCTTTAAGCGGTCTGTTCCCGACTGATGCACAAGGGCAAGGGGAAGAATCTTCGGCAGGGCATTAAGCTCCTTCATATGGGAAAGGCAGAAGCCCTTTTCGTTGGTAAGACCTCTGTAATCTATTTCCATCATTGCAGGCCCCAGAGCATACAAAACTTCCTCCTCGTTAAGCCTTTTTTCAAGGGCACAGAAGGGGCAGAAGCATGGCTCTTCAAATATTTCGGTTATGGGAATTGTATAAATTTTTTCCTTCATTTTTAAAATCTCCTGAAAATTTCTCTTTCAATTATATCAGCTTTGAGTTATAATGTAAAGAGGTGATTAAGATGAAAATTGAAAGACAAAAAGATAAAGTAATAATATACGGAACAGAGGATTTTTCCCTTCTTCATACCTTCGACTGCGGTCAATGCTTCCGTTTCTCAGAGAAGGAAGACGGAAGCTTCTCGGGAGTTGCCTTCGGTAAATACGTAAGGCTTACCGAGGAGGATGATTCGGTTATAATACATATGAAGGGTGAGGAATTCGGGGAAGAATGGGAAAAGTTTTTCGACTTATCCCGTGATTACGGCGAAATAAAAAAAGCCCTTTCTCACGATGAAACCATGAGAAATGCCATTGAATTCGGCGGCGGAATAAGAATTCTGCGTCAGGAATTTTTTGAATGTCTTATTTCCTTCATTATTTCTCAGCAGAATAATATACCGAGAATCAAAAAAGCCGTTGAAGGCTTCTGCCGTTTGTTCGGCAAAAAAATAGAAGCTCCCGGGGGAGAATTCTATTCCTTTCCTTCCCCCGAAGACCTTCGGGGACTTAAGGCGGAAGACCTTGAAAGCTTAAAGCTGGGCTACCGTGCCCCCTATATTGCCGGAGCGGTAGAGGAAGTTCTTTCGGGAAGAATCAACGGGGAAGAGCTTGAAGTCTTAAGCTATGAAGAAGCAAAGAAAAAGCTTCTTTCGGTAAAGGGAATCGGAAATAAGGTGGCAGATTGCATACTCCTTTTTTCTCTGGGAAAATTCGAAGCCTTCCCCACGGATACGTGGATAAAAAAAGCAATGCTTGCCCTCTACGGCGTTGAGGAAAAAAATATTCCCGCCTATAAAGAGGAAGTTTTCGGAAAATATCCCGGCTTTGCCCAGCAGTATATATTTTACTATATGAGAGAAACGGGCAGAGGGAAATAAGGAATCAGCTCTTTCAGGAATTCAATATAAAAACCGGGGATGTAAAAAATAAGTTTTTTTACATCCCCGTTTTTATGTCTAAAAAGGTTGACTCATAATACTAAAAGTGATAAAATAAAATGAATTAGTATAAGGGAGAGTATTTCCTTAATGAAAGGATGTGGCACGGAATGGGATTATCGAAAATACTATCCTGCGGGCTTTCGGGCATCGACGGGTTTATTGTTACCGTTGAAGCGGATTTGTCTTTAGGTATGGCTTCCTTTGATATTGTAGGTCTTCCCGATGCAGCGGTAAAGGAATCAAAAGAAAGAATCCGTGCGGCAATCAAGCATTCGCAGTCAGAGCTTCACAGAAGAAGTATAGTAATAAATCTTGCTCCCGCGGCGGCAAAGAAGGAAGGCTCGGGCTTTGACCTTCCCATTGCCCTTGCAGTTTTAAGAACTGAAAACAGCTTTAACGAGGAGCTTATTCAGAATTCGGTATTTATAGGCGAGCTTTCCTTAGACGGCACCGTAAGACCCGTTGACGGAGTTCTTCCCATGGCAATCAGCGCTTACAGAAAGGGAATCAAAAATATTTTTCTTGCACCGGAGAATGCGGGGGAGGCGGCGGCTGTAAAAGAGCTTTCCGTTTATCCCGTAACCAGTCTTTATGATACGGTTGACATTTTAAACGGAAAAACCAAGCCTGAAAAATATAAACCCCAAGAGCCCGGCGCAGAGGATGATGCCCTTTCCTTTTCGGGAGATTTTTCCGAGGTAAAGGGTCAGGAGCATATAAAAAGAGCAATAATGGCGGCGGCAGGAGGGGGTCATAACCTTCTTATGGCGGGG
>JAZQFU010000012.1:0-2221 GCA_045539675.1 Clostridia bacterium
GAGGAAGAGGTTGCAACCTTCTATTGATATGAAAAAAGCGGTATTGTTAATTGTTCTGTTATTGCTTTCCGGATGCTCATATGATTATCCAATATCACAGTCGGGCGATAAATACACCCTGAATGCCGTAATGATGGATACATATGCTGAAATCAGTGCATACGGAAGAAATGCAAAAAAAGCTCTTGAAAAAACCTATGATGAGCTTGCGCGAGTGGAAGCAATGCTTTCGGTAAGGGATGAAAATAGTAAGATTTCAGGGCTTAATGAATCAAAAAGACTTAGCGGTGATGAGGAAATTGCATCACTTATCCGACGCTCTGTATATTTTTCCGAGCTTACAGAAGGGGCATTTGATATTACAGTGTATCCTCTTATGAGGATATGGGGCTTTCATGATAAAAACTATTCGGTGCCTGATGAAAATGAGCTTTCGGAAGTCCTGTTGAAATGCGGGTATAAAAGCATTTCGGTAAAGGAAAATGATATTTATATCGGTGAGAGCACCGAGGTTGATTTGGGCGGAATTGCAAAGGGCTATGCATCCGATATAGTTAATGCTACGCTTGTTGATAACGGTGTGGATTCTGCCATAATATCTCTCGGTGGAAATATATATGCGCTTGGCCGCCGTGAAAACGGTGAGGCGTGGAGTATTGCTATAGAAAGTTCCTTTGAAGAAGGGGAATACATCGGCATTGTAAAGGCTTTTGATACATCCGTTGTTACCTCGGGGGGATATCGCAGATATTTTGAGAAGGACGGTAAAAAATATCATCATATTATTGATATGAAAACCGGTTATCCTGCCGATAAAGGAATTGCATCGGTTACCGTTATAACGGGAAGCGGAATGTATGCGGATGCTCTTTCAACTGCCATTTATGCCATGGGCATAGAAGAAGGGCTGGCTCTTCGTGAAAAATGCAAGGATTTTGAGCTTGTCATTGTTGGAAATGATAAAACGGTCTATGCTACCGAAGGATTGAAAAAAACCTTTGAGCTTGCAGATAATAAAGATTTTAAGCTTGTATGGAGATAGAATATGAAATGTGCAATTTTTGATCTCGACGGAACTCTTGTAAATTCACTCAATACAATTTCGTACTATGCCAATCTTGTTCTTAAGGAAAACGGAATTGAAGAGATTCCGACGGAAAGATATAAGCATATTGTGGGACTTGGAGCAAAAAGGCTTATCAGGGATTCTCTCGCAGAGCGGGGAATATCTGATGAAAACATTTTTCATCAGGCGTATAACCGTAATATGGAAATATATGTTTCTGATGCGGCCTATTTATCTGAGGTTTATGCCGGAATAAAAGAGCTTCTTTCGGAAATGAAAAACAAAAATATGAAAATTGCTATTTTATCCAACAAACCGGAGGAGCAGGTCAAGGAGGTAGTATCGGCTCTTTTTGAGGAAGGAACCTTCGATATTGTTATGGGAGCAGTTGACGAATTTCCCCGAAAGCCGGATCCGACTCAGGCTCTGAAGCTATCGGAAATGCTTGGTGTAAAGCCATCCGAGTGTCTTTATTTCGGAGATACATCAACGGATATGCAGACCGGAAAAAGAGCAGGCTTTTATACAGTCGGTGTAACCTGGGGATTTCGTGAAAGGGAAGAGCTTGAGGCAAATAATGCCGATGCAATAATCGAAAATCCCAAAGAAGCATATAATTTGTTCTGAAATAAAAATATTTAAAAAAAGACTTGCAAAACTGACCTTTTTATGTTATTATATTAAGGTCAGTTTTTCGTTGAAGGAATTGGTAAATTGAGTCACGCGGATGCGCGGCTGACTCGAGTAGAAATAAGTAAATATATGTTTTCATAGTAAAATATATTATATATGCAGGTATTGCGGAATTGGAAGCTTTTTATCTGAACGCTGCCCGCGGCAGAGTAAGTGAAGATAAAAAGGCGCAGCGGTCGAAAGGCGTTGAACGGCAGTTCAAAAGCTTCGGGAACCGCAAGAGTCACGCGGATGTGCGGCTGACTCGAGTAGAAATAAGTAAATATATGTTTTCATAGTAAAATATATTATATATGCAGGTATGGCGGAATTGGCAGACGCGCATGGTTCAGGTCCATGTGAAAGCAATTTCATGCAGGTTCAAGTCCTGTTACCTGCACCAAAATCGGAACAGAGTATGAAATCTGTTCCGATTTTATTTGTTTTGCGTTTGACTTTTTTGATTCTGAATCGTTTAACAGA
>JAZQFU010000013.1:0-9849 GCA_045539675.1 Clostridia bacterium
ACGGCACATTCGGGAAACTCGGTGGAAATTCTTTTCAGGGTACTTACAATCTCGTTCACGCTACCTGTATTTGAATTTTTAAAATATACCTTTGTTTTTGGAGTGTGCCTCTTTAAAATACCGGTTATTATCTCTCTTACATCTTTTTTATTATCCCCGGGATTACAGATAAATACCACATTTTCAGGCTTAAGTGCTGCTGCAGCATAAACATTATATATTATGTCTTTATCAAAAAGCTCTATTATAGTTTTCATAGTCTTTCTCCTTTTATTAGATTGTATCATACATAAGGAAAAAATTAAAGTGTTTTTTTAGTTTTGATTGATTGACAGAACATTTTATGTTATAATGAATTCAACGGAGTTGAATTCAGCGATATAAATTCCTTATGGAATATGCGATATTCCTTGCGGTGCGATATATCTGAAGACGCGATATATCCTTCGGGATGAGATAAAAAGGAGAGAAAAAAATTGACCGAAATATATTTTATTCGCCACGGACAGAGCGTGGCAAATGTTGAGCATTTTTTTGCGGGAAATACCGATGCGGAGCTTTCTCCTTTGGGAATTACCCAGGCGGAAAAAACTGCAGAATATTTCAGAAACATACATATAGATAAAATCTATGCAAGTCCCCTTATACGTGCATGGAATACGGGAAAGGCAATTGCCGATTTAAAAGGCCTTGAAATGACTGCGGTTCCCGACCTTCGTGAGGTTTTTGCAGGCGACTGGGAAACCAAGCCCTTTGAGGTGCTTGAAAAGGAATACCCCGAGGACTATGCAAAGCAGGTTCACGATATAGGAAACTGCCGTTGTACCAACGGAGAATCTGTCGGAGAGCTTCAGGAAAGAGTTCATAAGGCAGTTAATAAGATTGTTGCGGATAATCCGGGCAAGGTTATTGTTATTGCCACTCATGCCACCCCCATAAGGGCAATGGAATGTATATGGAAGGGCATTGACCTTGACGGAATGAAAAATATTCCCTGGGTAACAAATGCATCAATCACTCACGTACGCTATAACGATGAAAACCGGTGCGAAATACTTGAAAGGAGCTTTGACGGGCATCTGGGAGATTTGGTTTCTTCCCTGCCTGCCAATGTGTAGTATGATTAAGTATTGTTTTTTTGATCTGGACGGAACCCTTACCGATTCTGCAGAGGGAATAACAAAATGTGTTGCCTATGCCATAAATTCTCTTGGCGGCGCAGTTTCCGTTCCTTCAGATCTAACGCCCTTTGTGGGGCCTCCCCTTATTGAAGCATTTATGGAGTTTCTCGGAGTAACTTACGAGCAAGCAAACTTTATGCTTATGAAATACCGTGAGCGCTTCATTGAAAAAGGAATGTATGAAAATTCTGTTTACGACGGTATTTATGAAATGCTCGGGGAATTGAAGAAAAAGGGATATATTCTTTCAGTAGCAACCTCAAAGCCGGAATGCCATTCAATAACCATTCTTGAACATTTCGATCTGAAAAAATACTTTGATGAGATTGTTGGAAGTGAGCTTGACGGTTCACGAAATGCTAAAATTGACGTAATTATTGAAGCTTTAAAAAGACTCGGCATTACCGATTATTCAGAGGTAATTATGATTGGTGACCGCAAGCACGATATTCTTGCCGCAAAGGAGCTTAAAATAAAAACAATCGGAGTAAGCTACGGCTTTGCCTGTGATGGCGAGCTTCAGAAGGCGGGAGCGGATTTCATTGCCGATTCTCCCTCTGAAGTGGTAAAAATAATTGAAGGGCTGTGATATTATGAAGCTTTCAAACAAGACTTATATACTGGCATTTTCGATTCTTGTTGCTGTTTCCGCGGCGGCGGTATTCACGGGGGCCTATAAGCCTCACAAAACCGCAAAAATCATGAAGGACGGAAAGCTTATCCGCACCGTGGATCTTTCTTCGGTTACCGTGCCCTATACCATTGATATTGACGGCAAAAACACCGTTCTTGTTGAAAAAGGAAAAATTTCCATGAAGGAAGCAAAATGCCCCGATAAGCTTTGTGTTAAAACGGGCTGCAACTACCCCATAGTATGTCTTCCGAATAAGGTTGTGATAACAGTTGAAGAATAAGCTTTCAGAACTGACGAAAATCGGAATTTTTACTTCCTGTGCTCTTATAGTTTTTATTATTGAAGCACAGCTTCCCCAACTTATTCCCATTCCGGGAATAAAGCCGGGGCTTTCAAATATTGTTACTCTCTGCGCTCTTTATATTATGGGGGCGAAGGATGCATTTATAATATTGATACTCAGAGTGCTTCTGGGAAGCTTTTTTTCGGGAACTCCCGTTACCCTTATCTATTCCCTTTCCGGCGGTATTGTTGCCTTTATTTCAATGATAATCAACAAAAAGCTGACCGTAGACAGTCAGCTTCCCTTTGTAAGTATTTCCGGAGCAATATTTCATAATCTCGGGCAGATTATTACCGCATGGATTATGATGAAATCCTCCGCAGTTTTCGCCTATCTGCCCTGGCTTATGATTTCCGCAGTACTTACGGGACTTCTTACGGGCGTTTCGGCAAAATTCATTATTAAGGGAATAAAACGGCAAGAGCCGTAATCAGAAATTAAGAACGAAGAATTGTGGTGACATTGCAAAGCCATGCACAAAAACAGCGGATGTGATTTTTTCACATCCGCTCATTTATTTTCCTTTTCATCAACTAAAGCGGTGCTTTAGTTGGCTTACCTGTTTTTCTGGGATATCTGGAGTCAGTAGGCTTTATTTTTTCATACACCACAATATTTCGCACGTTATCGGTTCCCGGAAGAATAAATTCCTCTTTCACCGAAGCCTTTACTCCGAGAGTTCCTGCGGCATTTCTTGCATCAAGAATTTCTTCCTCTGCGTTTCTGCCCTTAAGTGCAATAAACCTTCCGCCCACCTTAACAAAGGGAACGCAATATTCCATAAGCACGTTCAAGGGAGCAACCGCTCTTGCCACGGAAAAATCAAACTGCTCACGAAGAGATGGCATTCTGCCGGCCTCCTCCGCACGCATATTGATTACCTCAACGTCGGAAAGCTCAAGCTCTTTTACAACCATACTTAAAAATTCGGTCTTTTTTCTTGTTGCATCCATAAGAGTGAATCTTAATGAAGGCATTGCAATTTTTAACGGAACGGAAGGAAACCCACCGCCGCAGCCAACGTCTATAACCGTTGCATTTTCGGTAAGCACACCCATTTTAAGGGGCAGACAGCTGTCTAAAAAATGCTTTAAATAAATTTCACTTTGCTCGGTTATTGCAGTAAGATTAACCTTTTCATTATACGAAACAAGAAGCTCTGCATATTTTTCAAACTGAGCTGCCTGATTCTCATTAATGAAAATCCCCTCATTTTCAAATAACTTTATAAGCTCCATATTTTATAAAACCTGATTTACGCTTTTCTTTGCAATTGCGATTTCTTCAGGAGTAACCTCTTCGTCAAAATCATTGAATTCGATATCATCTATGGGCTTACCGGTAAGCGCCTTAAACCATAAAAGACCGAGTGCAAACCTTCCGAGTCCCAACGTTGCATGGAATCCGTCTCTGTGAACCTTTTCAATTCCGTTTTCAAGAAGCTTCTGCATAAGAGTTCCCGAAGGAATAACCATATGGGCATCAATATCCTTTGCCGCCTGCGCATAAGCATTGTGAAGGTCGTTATACATATCTTTATGATCTGTATATCCAAGCTCTTCAGTGAGTCTTGGCGACTCCTGAGCATATGCCCAGGTTTCATGAATAACAATTTTTGACTTCGGGCAAAGCTCTCTTACGTATTCAATTACCTTTTCAAGATAAGGCTGATAGGTTTCATAACGGGGAGACTGATGACTTACCTGCTGGATTGTTATGTAATCCCAATGTTTATTAAGAAGTGCTTCCTTAAGTGAAACCCTGAAGGAAGAAAGAGTACCGTTAATATCAAGCTGATATGCCGGCTTCCCGGAATGCATATTTCTGAAATGAATCTCAAGGGGGCATCCGCCGATATAAAGATCAGTAACCTCGATTTCCTCCTTCAGGGCTCTTGCAATCTGATGAAGATACCTGGTGGCATCTACTGAAAAGCTGTTTCCTATACATAAAATATTCATAATACACCTCAAATGTTTTTTCTCTAATTATACTCTCTTTTAATTCTTATGTCAACTAAAAAAAGAGGTTACCGCAAGGTAACCCCTTTAAAATTATTCAGCATCGTATCTCTTCTGAGCTTCGTTATAGATTTCTATAAGTCTTGTTACTCCCATCTTATCTGCCTTATCCTTCCATGCATTCCAGTCAGCATCGGTGCATTTGCCTGCAACGATATAGTTCATTGCAAATTCCTCTCCTGCTTTCTTTAATGCGGGAGTAATTTCATTGATTTCCTCCTTCTCGGCATCGGTGAATGCAAGAACAGGATCAATAGGAGAAATATGTGAAGGATCGTTTGCGAATTCCTGAGCCTCCTGCTCTCTTTCGGAGAAATTGAAGTAGGAGCTTCTTCTGTCAAAGCTTAAATACATATTTTCTATAAACATTCCGTATTTCTCGGTAAGCTCATTAATCTGAGGATTTCTTCCTTCAAATTCCGGATGAACAACCTTTCCGTTTTCATCAAATTCAAAGGTTTCCCCTTCAATACCCATGGTAATAAGCTGTTTTCCACCGGGAGATAATACTGCATCAAGAAGCTGGAATGCCAGTTTTTCTCTTTCGGGCTCCTGCTTTTTAACGTATCTTGCCCAACAAAGCTGAGAATTTTCAATCATGCACTGCTTTGGTCCGATGGGGTTTGCAAATCTTAAATCGTAATCGGGAATCTGCTCTGCCATCTGCTCAGCAAACATTTCCATTCTGCCTATCCAGTCAAGGGTTACATACGCCTTGTTTTTACCCGTCATAAGAGAAGTCCAGTCTGCGGCGGTTCTGGTTGCAAATTCCGCATCCAGAAGTCCTTCATCATAAAGCTTCTTAATATAATCGAGTATCTCTCTGTATGTATCGGTAACATCAGAATATTCCCAGATTCCTCTGTCTTCATCATAATAAGGATTGAATGCAAGAATTCCCCAGCTTCTTGAAATACCGGTTACGGTTGAAATTCCGCTCTTTGTGGTGAAGGGAATACAGTCGGGCTCTGCCGCCTTAAGCTGCTTTAAAACCTCATAGAAGGTTTCGGGAGAATTCCACATTTTTATTCCGTGCTTATCAAAGATATCCTTACGGTACATCATAGCGCCGGTATTTATAAGACGGTTATAGTCATAACCGTAGAAGCCGTATAATTTGCCGTCAGACATACTGTAGGATTTGAAAATTCTGGGAGTATCCTCTCTGTCTACGAAAATACTCTTGAAGTTGGGAACATCGTCAATATAATCCTCAACAGCCGCAATTGCCCCCTGAGAAGCAAGATCAGCCGCCAGAGTATCGTTGAAGCTCATAATATCGTTAAGCTGCTTTGATGCAACAAGAGTATTTACCTTTTCTGTTGCTGTGGATGAAGGCATTGCATTAAGCTGAACGTCAACACCCGTAAGCTCTCTTAATTTTTTAACAACATAGCTGTCGTTTAAGGTTGTTACCTCAGAGGTAACCATCCAGGTAATTTTATCTCCGTTTTCCGTTAAAGGCATTTTAAGTCCGCCGAAATCCAGTCCGCTTGATTTCAAGGTCTCTTTGTTGAAAAGATTCCCTGCCGTTTCGTTTCCTCCGCACCCGGAAAGAATTCCGAGAGCAAGAACTCCGCTGAGAATAACACATAATAATCGTTTCATCATATTTCCTCCCATTTATCTTTTAATAAATCCAAGCCAGTCAAAGTTTGCCATACCTTCAACGCCCCAGAGAGTAATATCGTGCTTTCCGGGAGTTAAGTATACGTTAAGGTCAAATTTCGGATGGCTCCAGTCCTGAGGATTTCTTCCGATTCCGCCGAAAGCGGTGGAATCAAGATTGAAATATTTATCATCGTCAATCTGAAGAACCTTCTTATAGCTTTCCGCGCCCCATGCGGCGTATCTCATACCAAGGTCGTAATAGCCTTCCTCTTTAACCTCGATTTCCCATTTTGCGTAACCCTCGGTAATGGCAGGAAGCTGAATTACTCCGCCCTTGGGCTTTGCATTGTTACTGTTGTATTTGGAGGTTCCCGGCATATTGTTTTCATATGAATCTTCGCCCTCCGCAAGAATGGTTACCTGCGGGAAAAGGGTTTCAAAATCGCTGTCAATACCAAAATAGGTTCCCTTTGAAAGTGATGTAAGCTTCAGTCGTACGTCTTCCTTACCTGTTGCAAGGAAGCCTATTTTCTTGGGAAGGAAGCTTATCTCTCCAACCTTGGAGTTATTAAGCACGTTAACGTTTTTAACCTCATCAATTCTGTAGAAGCCGCCACGGGTTTCAACGGTTCCGGTATAGGTTGCTTCATCATAATGGTTCATATAGCCCGTAAGCTCAACGGGAACCTCCGCACCGTCCACGTTAACATATATTGTTGCATCTTCAGCAGCTGCTCCGGGAACAGCCTTCTCATTCAGAAGATAGGTATATTCACCGCACATAAAGTCAACGGCTAATTTTCCGTTTTCGTATTTCCAGGTATTGGCATCAATTGTCTTATCCTTTGCAAGCTCCTTACCCATCGAGGTCTTGATTTTATAAACCTCGTCGCATACAACGGAAATATTACTGTCTGTCATGGAGGAGAAGCCTAAATATCCGTCACCCCATGTAAATGAGATTTTACTTCCGGCTTTGATGAATTCTTCACCGTTTTTATTCACAAAGCTTCCGTGGACCGCCATCAGAGTATCATCCTTTACGGTAAGAACCTCCGCGTCGGTTGTATATATGCCGGTATCAATAGCCGCCGCATCCTCGGAAAGACGGATATAAACCCTGGTTCCGTCCTCGAAGGATAAGGTCATAACGCCATCCTTAACATCGGAATAAACATATTTTGCAGGCTCATCCTTTTTATGAACATTCATGGTTGTTACGATTCTCTGCTTTTCAGCCTCGGGAGTTTCAAACCATACTCTCTTATGAACCTGTCTTGTAGCCGTTGAATCATTGGGGCTGGGAGCAGGCTTAAGGTCAGGCCCCGACCAGATATCACTGTAATATCCTTCAACTGCGGGATAATGCACCTTTGCATCTAAAGCCGCCTTACCCTTGGTGATTCTTGCACCCGTTCCGCTGTCATAAAGACTGATATCCTCAAAGGCATTTAGCCAGAATTCATATTTATGGGCGTCTCCCTCGTTGGGAATAATATTATCAATTACGATAAAGGTATCGGGGCGCACATAAAGGAACATACGCTCCATTTTATCAAAACGGTCTCTTTCGGTTACTGCACCGTAATTTCCGGGCATGTCAATAAGATTATAAGCCTCGACCGCATCTCCTACTGCAAGAGAGAAATTTGGATGATCAAGAAAATCGGTTGTTTTACCCCTGGTCTTCTGACCTGTACCCGGAACTCCTTCACCGCCGTCATAGGTAAGCATATTATGAGCATAAGCCTTTCTTGCATAGCCCTTAACATAATCTGACCAGTAGGCATCGTTGTATCCGGAATCTATTACCATATTTTCTCCGTATGCGGAAATATAGAAGGCATTCTGGTCTGTATGGGCATGGCTCACGCCACCGTAAATCTTATCGGAGCGGAACCAGGCGGTAACCTTGGAATCCTCATTGATAAGATCTGAATACATTGCAGTTATTCCGCAATCCTTGAAATAGTGGGATAAGGGAAGATGAGTTGGCATTTCCGGCTCAACCTGCTCTGCCGGCGGAGCATAGAAAAGCATATAAAAATCCGGATAATAAGCAAAGCCCAGCTTATCAAGCAGGTAGCGCATATAAGGATTTCCCGTATAACCTACTGCTCTGAAAAGAGTATCTTTAAAATCCGTATCCGGCGCATTTCCATAGCCCTCATCACCGAAGGGAGCGGTAGTTCTGAGATTAAAGGTATAAAGATACCAATACATAAGATTCTTGAAATAGGGCTTATTTCTCATATCCACTCCGATGGAATCCATCATCAGCAAAACATTATGGAATCCGGGACCGCCCCAGTGAAAATATCCGTTACCCTGATACCAGCCACCGTCCTCATGGGCAAGCCAGGGATAACGGTTAACCAGCATGGGAAGATACTTATCAAGAAAAACTTCACTTTCGGGAATCTCACCCAAAGTAATAATCGAAGCAAGGAGAACGTTTGCAGTATGGCCCGTTGCATGGGAACCATACATATTCCTTTCAAGAATATACGGAGCATCGTTGATACCGTCGGTAGGATGCTCAATCTCTATCATTCTTTCACGGATTGATTTGAGCATCAGCTTTTTATCCGCCTCGGATAAAAGGTCGTGACACCAGTCATAGGTGGTTGCCACAGATCTCATAAGATATGAGCCAACACGGTCCTCTTTATCCCAGCTTGTATATCCGTCTATATCCCAGCTCGCCATTTCAAGTGCAAGCTCTCTTGCATCCGCTCCGTATTTTTTATCGCCGGTAAGAATATAAATAAAGGCACAGTCAACAACCATATTACCTACGGTATTACTGTTTTGCTCCGTAACGCTTAAATTCTCACGGTTGGCATCAACACTTGCTTTTACCTCGTCAAAATACTTCTTTCCCGCACCCTTTATAAGCTCACGGTAATACCCGATGTTATCAGAGGTGAACATATATCTGGGGCGGCTTTTATTTGAAAAGCGCTCCTTTATTTCTTCAATTGAAGGCAGAACAAGCTCATAAGCATCCTCAAGAAGAAGAAATCTTGAGGGCTCGGTCCATTCGGATAAATCCTTACCGGATTTGAAGCGAACCTGCCACCAATACATTCCCGGCACGAAGGTTTCGGTAAAGGAATATGAGGTTACGTTGCACTTGGCAGTATAAGCAATATCCTTCATTTCCGCATCTCTTGCAACACGGATTTCATATTCATCTGCCATAGCGATATAGGGCCACATAAACATAGGGGGATTCTGCTCTGTACGATAATCCTTATAGGGAATAAAATCGTTGATATTATTCCCGGATATGTTATAGCCATCCTCCCATTTAATGAGTTCACCGGCAAAGCTTATGCTTCCGAAGGCAGGAAGAACAAGGCAGAGAGCCAGTAATACGGTTAATATTCTTTTCACTTTTCTTCCTCCTTTTCTGCTTCTTCGGTTTTTTCTTCAGTTTCAAAGCCCGGAGTTTCAATTGTTACCGTTGCCTCCTCCTGAATCCAGCCAACCTTTGCACCGACGCTTTCGCTTATGGCTCTTACGGGCACATAGATTCTGTCTTTATATATTTTTGCGGCAACATCTGTTTCTTTTCTTACTCCGTCAACGGTTATATATGCATTTCCTGCACCAATCTCTATGATTTTTCCCGAAAGCTCAATAACACCCGTCCGGTCTTCCTCACGGTAAGAAACCTTTGCTCCCATATCTTCAAAAATACTTCTTAAGGGAATAAGAACCCTTTCATTTTCCATTATGGGCTCATTGGTAAAGTATCTGTAGCGACCATCCATAAAAATATTTATTTTCCCGTAAACTGCATGAGGAACGGGGTCTGCTACTCTGGGAGCTTCTATAATCTGCCTTTCCTCTTGGGGAAGCATGGGAGGATTTTCCTCAAGCTTGATATAATCAATAAGTGCGACCGTATCTCCTCGCTGAGAATAGATTCCTATTTCAGTTATCTTTTCTCCCTCATAGGAAAGTCCGCGAAAAAGCTTTTCCTCTCCGTCGCAGGTAATGATAAAATCCATTTCATGCTTTTCACGGTTCAGTATAAATCTCACAACATAC
>JAZQFU010000014.1:0-20217 GCA_045539675.1 Clostridia bacterium
GACCTGATGTTGCAACACCGCCGGCATTTGCAGCCTTTGCGGGTCCGAAGAGAAGTCCGTTATTAAGGAAACATTCAACTGCATCGGGATAAGTAGGCATATTAGCACCTTCACATACGCAGTAGCATCCGTTTTTAACGAGTTTTTCAGCGCTTTCAAGATCAATTTCATTCTGAGTTGCACAGGGGAGAGCAATGTCACACTTAACACCCCATACATTTTTGCATCCGTCTTCATATACTGCTACGGGATGATATTTTTTGTATTCGGATATTCTTTTTCTTTCAACTTCTTTTATCTGCTTAACAGCATTTAAATCGACACCGTTTTCATCATAAATATATCCGGTTGAGTCAGATAATGTAACAACCTTTGCACCGAGCTCAATTGCTTTTTCAGCAGCATATATAGCAACATTACCTGAACCCGAAATCGCAACTCTCTGTCCTTCAAAGGACTTGCCGTTTGCTTTAAGAAGCTCATCTGTGAAATAGCATAAGCCGTATCCGGTAGCCTGAGTTCTTGCGAGTGAACCGCCGAATGTAAGGTGTTTTCCGGTAAGTACACCTGTGAATTCATCACGGAGTCTTTTGTACTGACCGAACATATAACCGATTTCTCTTGCTCCTACACCGATATCACCGGCGGGAACATCAGTATCAGCACCGATGTATTTTGAAAGCTCTGTCATAAAGCTCTGACAGAATCTCATAACTTCGTTATCGGATTTGCCTTTGGGATCAAAGTCGGAGCCTCCCTTACCGCCGCCCATGGGGAGACCTGTAAGTGAGTTTTTGAAAATCTGCTCAAAGCCGAGGAATTTGATTATGCTTAAGTTAACTGAAGGGTGAAATCTGCATCCGCCCTTATAGGGACCGATTGCTGAGTTATACTGAACTCTGAAGCCTCTGTTTACCTGAGGCTTACCGTTGTCGTCAACCCAGGGTACTCTGAAGATAATCATTCTTTCGGGTTCAACAATTCTTTCGAGAACGCCGGATTCTACGATTTCAGGCATTTTCTCAATAACGGGTTCAAGTGATTCAAGAACCTCTTTTACTGCCTGAATGAATTCGGGCTGATCCGGATCTCTTTTTACTACTTTTTCGTAAACTTCGTTTACATAACTGTTTTTAAATGACATTTTTATCATTTCCCTTCACTAATTTATACCTCTATATTATAGTATAATACATTTTTAAAATCAACTTTTTTTTTCGCTTTATTAAAAATGAAAAAAAAATTTAATATTTTTGTAAAAAAGTATTGATTTTTTACCTTAATAGTGGTATTATTTTATTGTTAAGTGGAGATTTTTGAATCGAAATGGAGCAAAATGGTGCGAAAAGAGGTGTGAAAACTTGTTTTACGGTCAGCACAGGCATGGAATTGATGAAAAGGGAAGAATCATTTTCCCCGCAAAATTCAGAGAACTTCTCGGTGAAAAATTTTATATTACCGTTGGTCTTGATTCATGCTTGCAGGTGTATCCGGAAGGCGAGTGGAAGCAGCTTGAATATAAAATTAAAAGCCTGCCTATGAGTAGCGGCGGAGAAATCCAGCGATTTTTCTTCACAAATACCACCGATGCCTCCTTTGATAAGCAGGGAAGAGTGCTTATTCCTTCAAACTTAAGGGCCTATGCAAAGCTTGATAAGGAAGTTGTTATAGCGGGTATCAGTAACCGTCTTGAAATCTGGGATGCGGGCGCATTTGATTCACAGAGCAATGTTGCTGCTATAAATCCCGATGATGTTGCGCAGAAAATGCTTGCGCTGGGCATATGATTTTTGAGCACAAGCCGATTATGCCGGCAGAATGTATGGAAGGGCTTAATATAAACCCTGACGGTATTTATGTTGATGCAACTCTCGGCGGAGGCGGTCATTCATCGCTCATCTGTGAGAGGCTTTCCGAAAAAGGTCTTCTGATTGGAATAGACAGAGATACCGAGGCTCTGGAGGCGGCAGGGAAAAGACTTGAGCACTATAAATGCAGAAAAGAATTTGTTCATTCTAATTACTGCGAAATAAAAAGTATACTCGGTGACCGTAAAGCAGACGGAATCCTGGCAGATCTGGGAGTTTCCTCCTATCAGCTGGATAACCCTGAAAGAGGTTTCTCATACCGTTTTGATGCGGGGCTTGATATGAGAATGGACAGGTCTCAGGGGTTTTCCGCATATGATGTTGTTAACGAATATTCTCTCAATGAGCTTACAAGGGTTATAAGAGAATACGGAGAAGAAAAATTTGCGTGGGAGATTTCGAAAAATATCGTTAAATACCGTGAGCAGAAGCCAATAGAAACAACCTTTGAGCTCGTGGAAATAATAAATTCCTCAATGCCTGCAAAAATAGCCCTCAAGGGGCCTCATAAGGCAAGAAAAACCTTTCAGGCAATACGAATAGAGGTAAATGGAGAAATAAGACTTTTAAAGGGTGCTGTGGCGGATTTCTTTGATTCTTTAAAAAGCGGCGGAAGGCTTGCAATAATAACCTTCCATTCCCTTGAAGACAGAGTTGTGAAAAACTATTTTAAAGATATGGCGGCAGGCTGCATCTGTCCTCCGGGTTTTCCGGTTTGTGTCTGCAACAATACGCCAAAGGGCAGAATCATTACTAAAAAGCCCATAACGGCAGGGGAAAAGGAAACGGAAGAAAACAGCCGTTCAACCTGCGCTAAGTTAAGGGTTTGCGAAAAAATATAACAGGAGGATCTGCAAGTGTATTATAACAATACTAATCTGGCATATGAACTGGAAGAAGAGAAAATTTCTTATGAATCCGAGGGAACTGCCGTAAGACCCGCCAAAAAGAAAAAGAATTCGGGACTTTTGATTTTTATCTGTGTCGTTTATGTGATAGCGTCGATAACATCGTTGCTTTTCAAGACTGCATCGGTAAACGAAGAAAAAGCCGAGCTTAACAGAATAAAAAATGAATATGAAGAAGTTTTGAACGAAAATAAAAAGCTTGAGGTTGCAATCAATTCCAAGGTTGATTTAAGAAAGGTTGAAGATATTGCAATTGCCGAGCTTAATATGAATAAACCGAAAAACAGTCAGATTGTTTATGTAAATACAAATCCTATGGATTACGGTGAGGTTATTGCTCCTGCGGAAAAAGAGGTAAGCCGCGGAGTGTTCGGTTCATTGATAAAAACCTTTACAGGAATTTTTGCATATTCCAATTAGAATTATTCATAGACTTTTAAGGGAATGATAAAGCATTCCCTTTTTTGACTATTATCAGCGGAGGGCGAAACAATGAAAACTGTGGGTAATAAGCCCGTAAAAAGAATAGTAACTGCCTTTGTTGTGCTTATATGTATTTTTTTGGCGCTTACCTTAAGAGTGGGTTATCTTATGCTTGTAAAAGGCGGAGAATATAAGAAAATGGCAATAGAGCAGCAAACCAGAGACCGCCTTATAACACCAAAGAGAGGTACAATTTATGACCGTAACGGCAAGCCTCTTGCCGTAAGTGCAACGGTTGAAACAGTAAGTATTTCCCCTATAACCGTACGCAGTGAGGGGGAAGAAGAGGCGGAAAAAACTGCCCGACTTCTTGCCCAGGTTCTTGAGCTTGAATATGATGATGTTATTAAAAAAATAGAAAAGAATACTTCCTATGAAATCATAAAAAGAAAAGTAGAAAAGGAGCAGGCTGATATTATAAGAAAAGCCGGGCTTGCCGGTGTTAATCTTGATGAGGATTCAAAAAGATATTATCCCTACGGTAATTTCGCATCTCATCTTATAGGATTTACCGGAATGGATAATCAGGGACTTTCCGGCGTAGAGATGGTCTATGATTCATATCTTAAGGGAAACCCCGGAAGAATTGTATCTTCAAAAAGTGCGGACGGTAAGGAAATGCCCTATAAATATGAGCGTTTCTACAGCTCTGAGGACGGAACGGATATAGTTCTTACAATCGACCAGACCATTCAGCATTTTCTTGAGAAGCATATGGAAACTGCGGTTGTGGATAACAAGCTTCAGAAGGGCGCCGCAGGACTGATAATGGATGTTAAAACAGGAGAAATCCTTGCAATGGCAACCAAGCCGGACTTTGATCTTAACGATCCCTTTTCGCTTACGGATGCAGAGATTGCATTATCAAAGGAAGTGGGCGGCAAGGATTCGGAAAAGGTGCTCGAAAAGCAATCGGCAATCCTGCAGGCAAAATGGAGAAATAAAGCGGTGGTTGACAGCTATGAGCCGGGCTCCACATTTAAAATAATGGTTGCGGCAATGGCACTTGAAACAGGTAAAATCGGAGTAAATGACCAATTCTACTGCAACGGATATAAGCAGGTTGGAGGATACCGTATTCATTGCTGGAAAACCGTCGGTCACGGAGCGGAAACCTTCGTGGACGGAATTAAAAATTCATGTAACCCTGTATTTATGGAAATCGGAGAAAAGCTCGGAAGAAGCGATTTCAAGAGATTTTATAATGCTTTCGGATTCTCGGAAACAACGGGAATAGAGCTAAACGGAGAAACAAGCGGTTTGTTTTTTACTGACGAGAATTTCAATGAAACCGAGCTTGCAACCTCTTCGTTCGGTCAGGGATTCCAGGTTACTCCTCTTCAGATGCTTACTGCAATTTCAAGTGTTGCAAACGGCGGATACCTTATGAGACCTTATCTCATAAAGCAGCTTGTTAACGGCAACGGAGAAATAGTTGAAGAAACCGAGCCGCTTGTTGTTCGTCAGGTAATCAGCAACGAAACATCAAAAACCATGTGTCAGCTGCTTGAAAATGTTGTAACCGACGGTACGGGAAGAAATGCTTTCATAGAAGGCTTTCATATTGCGGGAAAAACCGCTACCAGCGAAAAGCAACCCAGAGGCAGCGGAAAATATATTGCTTCCTTTGTAGGCTTTGCTCCCGCAAACGATCCGAAAATTGCCTGCCTCATAATACTTGATGAGCCCCTTGAGGAGCATATGGGCGGTACCATTGCCGCTCCGGTAGTAAAGGCGGTTATGGAAGATACACTCCGTTATGTGGGCGTTGAGCCGGATTTATCGGATGTTGAATCTGCAGGAGAGGTAACTGTTCCCGGAGTTGTGGGAATGAGCGTTGAGACAGCAAGAGAAACAATGAATTATGCAGGACTTGAGTATAAAATTATCGGCGACGGAGCCATAGTTCTCCGTCAGGTTCCCGAGGGTATGATAAATGTTGCAAAGAATGCAACCGTAATCCTTTATACCGAGGAGGAAGAAAACGAGGAAAGTGAGAATTAAAGGAGACTTGAAATGCTGTTAAGCAAACTGATCTGTGATCTTGAATACAAAAGCATAAAAAATGAAGCAGACGTTGAAATAACAGGTGTATGTTACGATTCCAGGTTACTTAACGGAGGCGAGCTTTTTGTGTGCGTTTCGGGGTATGAAACCGACGGGCACAATTTCGTCAGAGACGCTGTTAAGAGAAATGCAGCCGCAATTCTTTCGGAAAAAGATGTTGATGCCGATGGAATTCCCGTTATAATTGTTGAAGATACGAGGGCGGCTCTTGCTTCCGTTTCTGCCGCATTTTACGGCTATCCCGCCCGTGAACTCAGAATAATCGGTGTTACGGGCACAAACGGAAAAACTACCGTTACTTATATGATAAAAAATCTTCTTGAGCATTGCGGATATAAGGTAGGGCTTCTCGGAACCGTGAAAAACATTATAGGTGATGAAGTCTATGCTTCAGATATGACCACCCCGGAAGCACCGGAAATTCACCGTATGCTCAGAAAAATGGCGGATGAAAAGGTTAATTATGCCGTTATGGAGGTTTCCTCTCATGCTCTTGCTCTCAAAAGAGTTGAAGGACTTCAGTTTCGTGTGGGGGTTATTACCAATCTTACCTCCGAGCATCTTGATTTTCATAAAACCGAAGAGGAATATGCACGTGCCAAGGCTCTTCTCTTCAGTCAGAGTGAAATATCCGTAATTAACGGAGAATGCAGATGCAAAGAGATTATGAAAGAGGCTGCGAAAGGTAAAATCGTAACCTATTCAACTGTGAATGAGGAGGCAGATGTCTGCGCTTATAACCCTTTAAGTAATGTGAACGGAGTTTCTTTTAACGTGAAGAATCTCAATGAGGATTATCGCATAAGCCTTCCCATTCCTGGAGAATTCAATATAGAAAATGCCCTTGCTTCTGCGGCGGTTGGCTTTGCCCTTGAGATTCCTTCAGGGTTTATCCGTCTTTCCTTTAAAAGAATCAGACCTGTTCCCGGTAGGCTTGAAAAAGTGGAAACCGGTAAAGGCTTTGATGTATTCATTGATTATGCTCATACGCCCGACGGGCTTGAAAAAGTAATAAATTCCATAAATAAGTTTAAAGAGAGAAGAATTATAACCGTATTCGGCTGCGGTGGAGACAGAGATAAATCAAAAAGAGCCGTAATGGGAAAAATTGCAACGGAATTATCTGATTTTACCGTTGTGACCTCCGATAATCCCAGAAGTGAGAACCCGGAAATGATAATAAAAGAAATACTTGAAGGGTGCACCGGGGAAAACTTCACGGCAATTACGGATAGAAGAGAAGCTATAAAATACGCACTTTCCATTGCCGGTGAAAGAGATATTGTGCTAATAGCAGGAAAGGGACATGAGAACTATCAGATTACGGAGACAGGAAAAACGGAATTTGACGAAAAAAAGATGATAGGAGAGCTGCTATGAATATTACCGTAAGAGAAATTGTTGAGGCAACCTGCGGAACGGTTAAAGGGGAAATTCCGGATTTTACCGTGACTGATGTAGTGACAGATTCCCGTGAAGCATGCGAAGGCTCACTTTTTGTTCCCATAAAGGGTGAAAGAGTAAACGGACACGATTACATAGAAAAAGCAGGCGAAAACGGGTGCACGGTATCCCTGAGCGAAGAGGAGCGTGCCTCTGATAAAGTATTTATTATTCGTGTGAAATCCTGCGAGGAGGCTCTCGGAAAGCTGGCGGCTTATCATATAAAAAAGGTAAATCCTTTAAGAATTGCCGTAACCGGAAGTGTTGGAAAAACAACCACAAGGGATATGATTTATTCTGTTGTTAAAAAGAGCGGAAAAACGCTGAAAACAATGGGAAACTATAATAATAATATCGGACTCCCCTTAACTGTTATGAAGCTTACCGACGAAAAAATTGCCGTGCTTGAAATGGGTATGGATAAAAGAGGGGAAATTGATTATCTTTCAAAAATTGTTTCTCCCGATATAGGGGTTATAACAAATATTGGGTATTCGCATATCGAGAGACTGGGCTCCAGAGATGAGATTCTTGCGGCAAAGGCTGAAATGATAAATAATCTTAACGGAGACGGTGTGCTTCTTCTCAACGGGGATGATGAATATCTGATAAAGCTCAGAGGTAAGGTTCCTGCAAGAGTGATTTATTTCGGATGTGACAATCCTGAATGTGATGTGCTTTTCAGGGTGAAGGATGAGAATAAAGGCGTGTTTGAGCTGGGAGGATACGAGTTTGCCTCGGGGCTTCCCGGTAAGCATAATATATATAATGCCGTTGCGGCGGTAATATGCGGGCAGCTTCTTAAAATGCCTAATGCGGAAATCAGAAACGGACTTTCGGAATGTGAATTAACGAAATTAAGACTCAGCTTTGAAAAATGCGGCGGGTATACGGTTATCTGCGATTGCTACAATGCGGCGCCCGACTCAATGAAGGCATCTCTGAAGGTGCTTAAGGGCGCTGAGGGAAAAAGAAAAATAGCCGTGCTTTCTGCAATTAATGAGTTGGGTGAGCTTCGTGATGTTCTTCTTTACGATATCGGAAAATTCACGGCAGAGCTTGGTATTGATATGCTTGTTACCGTTGGCGAACAGGCTCTGGCAATAAATAAGGGTGCAGAGGAAGCGGGAATAAGAGAAAGCATCAATCTGCCTTCCAATGACGAGGCAAAAAAATATCTTAAATCCAATGCAATTTCCGAAGATGTATATCTGGTGAAAGGCTCCCGGTCTTTCAAGCTCGAAGAAATCTGCGATTACATGTTGGAAAAAGGAGAATAAAAATGTTGAAATTAATTCTTTCTGTAGTCATTTCATTTATTATATGTGTTGTAATCATGCCGTTTCTTATTCCTTTCTTACGGAAGCTTAAGTTCGGTCAGCATATTCTTGAAGACGGCCCTGCCTGGCATAAGGCAAAGCAGGGGACTCCGACTATGGGAGGAATCGGGTTTATTTTAAGCACTTTGCTTGCGGCAATTATTCTCCGTGTGGATTTTAAGGCAATAACGGTTCTTGCATATGCTCTTCTCTGCGGTGTTATAGGCTTTGTTGATGATTATATAAAAGTATGTCTTAAGAGAAATATGGGTTTCAATGCGAAACAGAAAATGCTTTGCCTTATTATCGCAACTGCAGGATTCATTATTGTGTGCGAAAAGGCAGGTTTTACGGATACATCCATATTTATTCCCTTTGCCGGCATTGAGCTTGAACTCTCCTATGCATATTATCCTCTTATTGTTCTTGCACTTCTCGGAGGGGTAAACAGCGTAAACCTTACCGACGGAATAGACGGTCTTGCATCCACTGTAACTGCAGTAGTGCTTTTGTTCTTTGCTGTGGTGACGTATTGTGCCGGGTTAATAAGTGTTTCGGTGCTGTGCGCCTGTGCTCTTGGCGGAGTATTGGGATTTCTTGTTTTTAATTTTCATCCTGCCAAGGTATTTATGGGAGATACGGGTTCCCTGTTTCTTGGCGGACTTGTTTCTGCTCTTGCCGTAATTTTCGAAAATCCCCTAATTCTTCTCACGGTCGGATTTGTTTATTTTGCAGAGGCGTTATCGGTTATTCTGCAGGTTGCTTCATTCCAGCTTACAGGGAAAAGAATATTTAAAATGTCGCCCCTTCATCATCATTTTGAAATGTGCGGATGGAATGAAAATAAGATTGTCGGCGTATTTTCTTCGGTAACGGCTATACTTTGTATTGTGACCTGGTTCGGCATATAATTTTGAAAGGTATGTAATTATTATGAAAGGAAAAAAAAGAGGGCCCTTTGACATAATACTTTTCTGGGATATAATCGTAATGACCGTTTTCGGTCTCATTATGATTTTTTCTGCAAGCTCCCCGTCGGCATTCAAGGAATTCGGTAACAGCTATCATTTTGCCGGAAGACAGCTTATATGGGCGGTAATAGGAATCGGAGCAATGATTTTTGTTGCAAATATAGATTTCAGAATATATAAAAAGCTCTGGCCTCTGATGTATTTTATAAGCCTTATCCTGCTCATTGTTGTTATGGCTATGGGCTTTGTGAGTAAAGGTGCTCAAAGATGGATAAACCTTGGATTTATAACATTTCAACCGTCGGAGATAACAAAAATCGTAACGGTTATAAGCCTTGCGGCATATTTTGATATTTTAAGAGATAACCGTCAGACCTGGAAAAATATCTATATTCCCATAGGAATAATTGCGGGAATTCCGTGTATTCTTATAGTCCTTCAGCCGCATTTTTCAGCGGTTGTGATACTTGCTTTTACCACATTGCTTATGATGCTGGTTTTCGGAGTGAGATTCATTTATTATATTGCTCCCGTAAGCTTCGGCGTTCCCGTTGCCATTGCGATGGTGGTTAAGGAGCCGTACCGTTTCAAAAGAATTCTTTCCTTTATGGATCCCTTTGCGGATAAGCTTGGAGACGGCTGGCAGGTTGTGCAGTCTCTTTATGCTATAGGCTCGGGCGGATTTACGGGACTTGGGCTTACAAGAAGCAGACAGAAATATCTGTATATTCCCGAGCCGCAGAATGATTTTATTTTTTCCATTATCTGTGAAGAGCTTGGATTTATAGGCTCTGTCTTTCTGTTCTTTCTGTTTGGAGTTCTCCTCTGGAGATGCATTGTTATTGCCATAAACAGCGAAGAGTATTTCGGTACCCTGCTGGCATTCGGAATATGTATGCTGACTATAATTCAGTTTATTCTTAATATTGGTGTTGCAACGTCATCGGTGCCTCCTACGGGGGTTCCGCTTCCGTTTTTCTCATACGGTGGAACTGCTTTTGTTTTCCAGACAGTATCTATGGGAATTGTTCTTAACATATCACGATATCGAAAGGATAAAGTATAATGAAAATTCTGATTGCCGGTGGAGGAACAGGCGGCCATATAAATCCTGCTATTGCTATTGCAAATGCTGCCTGTGAAAAATATGAAAACTGCGAAGTGCTTTTTGCAGGTACCGTAAGAGGTCTGGAAAAAGAGCTTGTTCCCCGGGCGGGGTATAAAATTGAATTTGTTGAAGCAGAGGGGCTGAAAAGAAAGCTCAGCCTTTCAAATGTAAGAGCCTTATGGAAAACGGCAAAGGGCTTTATGAAGGCGAAAAGAATAATAAAAAGGTTTAAGCCCGATGCGGTAATCGGAACCGGCGGATATGTGAGCGGCCCCGTTGTACTTGCCGCGGCAATGTCTGAAATTCCAACCATGATTCATGAGCAGAATGCTCTTGCAGGAATTACCAGCAAAATACTTTCAAAATATGCAGACAGAATATGTGTTGCCTTCAACAATAAAAATCTTCTCGGACATCCCGAAAAAACCGTGGTTACGGGAAACCCCGTAAGAGCAGGCTTCAAAAGTGTTAACCGTGAGCAATGCAGAAAAGAACTTGGAATTGATTCGGGTGAGCTTTTTGTTCTTTGCGTCAGTGGAAGCCTCGGTGCGGAAAAAATCAATAACTGCGTAAGCGAATATCTTGCCGAAAACGGAGAAAAGCTCGGTTTTCATTTTCTTACCGTAACGGGAGCTCGTTATTATGAGGATGTGAAGGAGAGGCTTGCCTCAGTTAAAAACAGTAAAATACAGGTTAAGAAATATATATACGATATGGAAAAGTATCTTTGTGCTGCCGATGTGGTTATAAGTCGTTCGGGCGCACTCTTTATGAGCGAAATAGCATATCTGGGCAGACCGTCGATACTTATTCCGTCACCGAATGTTGCGGAAAACCATCAGGATTTCAATGCCGAAATGTTTGTTAAAGCAGGCTGTTCCGTAAAAATTCCGGAATCGGAGCTTAATAAAGATACCTTAAAGAATGCAATTGATTCACTTATCGGAAATCCCGATAAGCTTAAGATGATGGAAAAAGCGGCATATAATAACGGTATACGAAATGCAGACGAGATTATACTCGGTGCATTAGATGAAATTATCACCGAAAGAAAAAGAAATGCATAATATATAGTGCATTTGTTTTCGGAGGTGTGATAATGCAGAAGTATATTGTAAACGGCGGTAAAGCGATATGTGGAGAAATGGTAATTCCGGGTGCAAAAAACAGTGTTTTGCCTATTCTTGCCGCTACCGTTATAAGCGGAAGAAAAACCTTCCTTTATAACTGTCCGCAGATAACGGATGTTGATAATACCTTGAAAATACTGGAAGGACTGGGATGCTCGGTAAAAAAAGAAGGAAGTAATATAGAGGTGGATTCTTCTTTTCTGAATTCGTCGGTCGTTGAGGAGGATATGACCGATAAGATGCGTTCCTCCATTGTGCTTGCCGGTGCTGTTCTTGCACGTATGAAAACCGTAAAAATGGGGTATCCGGGAGGATGTGAGCTGGGCTTAAGACCCATTGATATACATATCAAGGCATTCAGGGATATGGGTGTTGCGGTAAACGAAGAAGAAGGCGTTATTTCTCTTGACGGAAGAAATATGAAGGGCGGGGATATTCATCTTTCCTTTCCTTCCGTGGGAGCAACGGAGAATATTATGCTTGCCGCAATGGGAATAAAAGATAAGGTAAGAATAATCAATGCGGCAAAGGAACCGGAGATTGAAGACCTTGCAGATATGCTTAATAAAATGGGCGGAAGAATCTCGGGAGCCGGAACCGGAATAATAGAGATTGAGGGAATAGTAAAGGCTTATGATATCCGCCACGGAATTATTCCCGACCGTATTGTTGCCGCAACCTATATGACTGCCGCGGCAGTTACGAGGGGAAAAATAGAGATAGTCGGGGCAAATCCGTCTCATCTTGATGCAGTTATTTCTGTGCTTAAAGAAACCGGTACGGAAATTGCAATAAAGGAAAACGGCAGAATTTTAGTCTGCGGTCCGAAAAGAATCCGCTGTGTTGATTTGCTCAGAACCTCGCCTTATCCGGGATTTCCCACGGATGCACAGTCTCTTATGATTACCCTTTTTGCTATGTCGGAGGGATGCGGAATGGTGGTTGAAAAAGTATTTGACTGTCGTTTCCGACATGCTGAGGAGCTTATGAAAATGGGGGCAGATATAAAAACCGACGGATGCTGTGCATTTATAAAGGGAGTGCATAAGCTTCACGGAGCGAGGGTGTGTGCGCCCGATTTAAGAAGCGGAGCCGCACTGACGGTAGCCGCACTTGCGGCAGAAGGAAAAAGCGAAATATCCAATATATGTTATATAGAAAGAGGCTATGAAAATCTTGCCGGAGCATTTGCGGAAGCAGGAGCGGATATAAGTCTGCTGTAGTCTTGAAATACGGAGGAAAAAATGGAAAGGGAACCGGAATATCTTACTTTGATTGAGCAAAGACGTCTGAAAAGAAAAAAAAGAAGAAGAAGGAGAAACAGAATTCTTCTTCTTATTCTCATGCTCGGAATCGGTATAGGAATTCTCTTTACCCCTCTTTTCAATCTTTCCGGTGTTGTGGTTGCGGGAAATGAAAGGCTGACTTCCGAAGAAATAATAAAAACAGGCGGGTTCATATACGGAAAGAATATTTTTACGGTTAATCTGAAAGATGTGGGAGAAAAAATATCAAAAATTCCGTATGTGGAGACTCTTTATATTAAAAGAAGATTGCCGGATAAAATAACCGTTGAGCTTACCGAGTGCGTGCCTATGGCATATGTTCCTGCCGCCGGGGGATACGCAGTTATTGATAAAACAGGTAAGGCTCTTGAGACTTCTGAGAATAATTCTTTATATCAGCTGCCGGTTCTTTCCGACTTCAGAGTGGAGCAATTTACCCTTTCTGAAAAAATATTGACCGAAAATGAAGAAAAATTTAAAAAAACACTTGAAATTCTTCTCGATTTGTATAATAATAGCTTTATAGATAAAATAAAATCGGTTAGTGTTGTCGAGGAAGAGATTGAACTCAGCATATCAGACAGACTTACCGTAAGAATGGGAAGCTATGAGCGTTTCAATGCCAAGATAGTTATGGTAAAGGAGATTATAGCAAATCTTCCTGAGGATCAGGCATATGGAGTAATTGATGCCGGTGATCCTGACCGGGTTTACCATGATAAGGTGATGCCGGAGGGTATTGAAGGTGAAGTGCCGGAAGAAAACGGCGAATATATAGCTCCTCAGGGACTTGAAAACCCGTATACAGAGTAATTTTCGGAAGGAATCGCAAATGAAAAATGTCAACGCGCAGATTGCAATAGGAATAGTATGCCTGATGTCAGGCTTTTTTGTCACGCTTCAGCTTCGTACGGTTGAAAACAGTTCAGTAAGCAACTATCCCAGTCAGGTTCGTCTTGAGCAGACTCAGGAGCTCCTTCGCATGGAGAAGGAAAAAACCGAAACCCTTTATCAGCAGGTTATGGAATATAAAGATGAAATAGCCGAGTATCAGAGCAGAGCCGCAGCTGATGACGATATCGTGGATATGCTTATGAACGACCTTAACAAAAACCGTCTTCTCGCAGGAACGGTTGCGGTTAAAGGCGAGGGAGTTGAGGTAACGCTGGAGGATAATGATACCGTAACCGGCAATGTTATTGATGAGAACGTATATGTGGTTCACGATGATGATGTTTTAAGGGTTCTTAACGAGCTTCGTGCCGCAGGTGCTGAGGCGCTTGCCATAAATGAGCTGAGAGTTGTTTCCACAAGCGAAATCAGATGTGCCGGAAATACCATAAATGTTAACAATACGAGAACTGCGGCGCCCTTTGTTATAAAAGCAATAGGGAACGCAGAGCAGCTTCATTCGGGTCTTACCATGAGAGGCGGACTTGTTGAAGAGCTTTCGAGATGGGTAAAAATCAAGGTTGAAACCAAGTCGGAAATAATTCTTCCGGCATATACAGGCTCGAATACCTATAAATATGCGGAAGTCATTCAGAATGCTGATGCATCGGATAATAAGTAAGCAGGGAGAAAAGAAATGGTAATCGCAATAGTTTGTCTTGTTCTGGGTGTTCTTTTGGGGCTGATGGTGAATTTTCAGGTTTCAGCCGTCTTAAGTGTATATATTGCCATAGGAATACTTGCGGCATTTGATTCGATTCTCGGAGGAATCGTTGCAAATATTAATAAAAACTTCAATCTTGCAATATTCGTTTCGGGATTTTTTGCAAATGCATTGCTTTCGATAGGCATTATTTATCTGGGCTCACAGATAGGTCTTGACCTTTATATCGGAGTAATGGTAGTGTTCATTCAAAGAATTTTTCAAAATTTTGCAATAATTCGAAGATTTCTATTGAATAAATACTCAAAATCTGTTAAAATAAAAAAGAGTGACCGTGAAGAGGTCTCTGAATAAGTATAAAATAATATATAATATACAGGAGGTAAAAACTATGAATTTAACTAATGAAGTAGCATCCGGCGCAGTTATAAAAGTAATAGGCGTAGGCGGAGCCGGAAATAATGCAGTTAATAACATGGTTTCAAACCAGCTCGCAAATGTGGAATTTATCGCAATAAATACTGACGGACAGGCTATCAAAAGCTCACTTGCAAGCAAAAAGCTCCAGATCGGAGAAAAAATAACCAAGGGCCTCGGTGCAGGCGCAAACCCCGAAGTAGGAAGAAAAGCAGCTGAAGAGTCAAGCGAAGAAATCGCTCAGCTTATCAAGGGCGCAGATATGGTATTTATCACCGCAGGTATGGGCGGCGGAACCGGAACAGGTGCAGCTCCCGTTGTTGCGGCTATCGCAAAAGAACTTGGAATTCTTACCGTGGGTGTTGTAACCAAGCCCTTTACCTTCGAAGGCAGAAAAAGAAACGAAACTGCAAATAAGGGTGCGGCAGAGCTCAAGGAAAATCTTGATGCTTTAATGGTTATCCCCAACGACAGACTTCTTCAGATAGTTGCAAGAGATACCAGCCTTCTTGACTCCTTCAAGATTGCAGACGATGTTCTCCGTCAGGGTGTTCAGGGTATCACCGACGTTATTATGGTTAACGGTATCGTTAACTGTGACTTTGCAGATGTTAAGGCAGTTATGAAGAATAACGGCTATGCTCATATGGGTATTGGTCACGGTAAGGGAGACAATGCGGCAGAGGAAGCAGCAAAATCCGCTATCGAAAGTCCTCTTCTCGAGACTTCAATCGACGGTGCAAAGGGTGTGCTTGTTAATATTACAGGTAACAGCTCGCTTTCACTTTTCGATATCAATACAATCAATACCATTATTCAGGATAAGGTTGCTGTTGATGAAGAGTTCTACATATTCGGTGCGGTTATCGACGAGAATATGAAGGATGAAATCAAGGTTACTGTTGTTGCTACCGGATTTGATTCAAATGCCGGCGGCCCCGCAATTCCCGCTCCCGGTCCCTTCGGTGCAAGAAGAGAAATTAAGGAAGAAGAAAAAAGCGCAGAGCCTGTAACCACTACCCCCGCAAAGGACGAGCTTGATATTCCCGGATTCCTCGGTTCCTTCCCGGGCAGTAACAGAAGTTTCTAAAGAAAAAATCAAGAACGGTGCCGGATATTTAAAATAAAGCGGCACCGTTTTTTAAATGAGAGGTTAAGTTATGAAATTTAAGGAGCTTGATTTTATTCCGCTTATTTTTGCCAACGATATTAATGTATACAGCGTTGCAAGAGCTTTTTATGAAAAATATTCAGTCAGATCATATGTTTACGGAAAGTCAGAGCAGGGAACCTGTTACTTAAGTAAGCTTGTGGATTATAAGGCAGTTAAGGATTGCGATCAGAAGGAAGTAATAAAGAAGCTTGCCAATGAATTCGCAGAGGCGCATAAGGAGAAAAAAATCCTTCTTGTGGGATGCGGAGATAACTATGTTAAAAGAATAGCCGCAAATAAGGGTGAATACCGTGAGAATATTATAGTTCCTTATATGGATGAAAGCATTCTTTCCGAGCTTATGGATAAGGAGCAGTTTTATAAGCTCTGCGAAAAGCACGGAATTCCCTATCCGAAAACAATTGAATGTACGATGGATAATTATCAGAGTGTGGCTCCGTCCTTTAAAGCTCCGTATATTCTTAAGCCCGGTAATGGAGTTATGTATTTTGCAAACCCCTTTGAGGGGCAGAAGAAGGTTTTCATACTTGATTCCTTCGACGAGCTTTGCGAAACCCTTGAAAAGGTTTATAAATCGGGATATACCGATAATATGATTATTCAGGATTACGTTCCCGGTGACGATACCTATATGCGGGTGCTTACCGGATTTTCCGATAAAAACGGAAAGGTTAAGATGATGTGTCTCGGGCACGTTCTTTTAGAAGAGCATACTCCCTACGGAATCGGTAACCATGCGGTTATCATTACCGAGCATGAGGAAAAGCTTGTTAATCAGTTCAGGGAGTTCCTTGAAAAAATAGAATATAAAGGCTTCTTCAACTTTGATATTAAGTTTGATGAAAGAAGCGGAATATATAAAGTATTTGAAATCAACGTAAGGCAGGGAAGAAGTAACTATTATGTTACGGGAGCAGGCTTCAACGTGGCGGAATATTTCGTAAAGGAATTTGTTTACGGAGAAGAGCTTAGCTATACGGAATGTAAAAATGAAAATCTGTGGATGGTTGTTCCCAAAGGCGTTGCCTTCAGATACGTTAAAAATGAAGAATACAGGAAGAAAATGAAGGCGCTTATTAAAGAAGGTAAATATGTTAATCCTCTGTGGTTTAAGCCGGATAACGGAATAAGAAGAAATCTTAAGCTTTTAAAATCGCAGATGGGGCATTATCTGAAATTTAAAAAATATCTGGGTAACTGATATGTATAAACTTGGAATTATCGGGGGAATGGGCCCCGAGGCTACAGAGCTTTTATATAGAAAAATAATAGAAAACACCGAAGCCGCAAGAGATCAGGAGCATATTGATGCGATTATTTTAAACCATGCATCAATGCCTGACCGCACCGAAGCAATTTTAAGCGGAAATACCGGAAAAATAATCTCCATGCTTAAGGCAGATGTGGAGCTTTTAAACGGCGCAGGAGTAAAGGTAATCGGAATTCCCTGCAATACCTCCCATTGCTTTCTTGACAGTATAAGACCCTATGCAAAGGGTGAAATTGTGGATATGATTGACGAAACCGTTGCCGAGTTTTGTAAATCCGGGAAAAGAAAAGCCGGAATTATGTGCACAGACGGAACCCTTAAGGCAGGAATGTATAAGAGAGCATGCGAGAAGCATGGAGTTGAGCTTATATATCCCGATGAGGAAACGCAGAAAACCGTGATGAATATTATTTACGGTCAGGTAAAAAAAGGTGAGCTTGGAAGTAAAACGGATTTCCTCAGGGCGGCTGAATATTTTAAGAATTCAGGTTGTGACGGAATACTTGTTTCCTGCACGGAGCTTTCCTGCGTTCTTATGAACCACGGTATTACCGACGGTTACTTTGTTGATGCACTTGGAGTTCTTGCAAACAGGTGTATTGAAAAAAGCGGCTATAAAATAAGGTGGGGAGATTGAAAATATGACTCATTCACTTAATCAGTATCTTGAGCTTTTGAAAAGCAACGGACTGGTAGATGACTATAAAATATCCGATTTCTGCTTTGTTGACTATATTTCGTATAATTCGGCAGATATCAGAGAGAATACCCTTTTCGTCTGTAAAGGTGCTCACTTTAAAGAGGAATATCTTCACGATGCTCTTGAAAAGGGTGCTTTGTGCTATGTTTCTGAGGTGAAAAGAGAGCTTCCGGCAGATTATATTATAGTAAATAACATAAGAAGAGCCATTGCTCTTATAGCAAATTTCTATTATGAAAATATATGGGATAAGCTTAATCTTATCGGTCTTACCGGCACAAAGGGTAAATCCACCACCGCTTATTTTGTTAAATATATTCTTGACGAATATATGAAAAGCGAGGGAAAGCCGAAAACAGGTATAGTTTCTTCAATTGATACCTATGACGGAGTGGTTTTCAAGGAATCTCATTTAACAACTCCGGAGCAGTTTGAGCTTCAGGGGCATTTTAAAAATGCGGTAGACAGCGATATTGAGTATATGACCATGGAGGTTTCCAGTCAGGGTCTTAAATATGACCGTGTTTACGGAATCAACTATAAAATAGGAGTTTTCTTAAATATCGGAACCGACCATATAAGTCCGGTGGAGCATCCCGATGTTGAGGATTATTTCTACTCGAAAATGATTATTTTTTCACAGACCGAAAATGCGGTAGTGAATCTTGATACTGAAAGAAAAGACGAGGTTCTTAAGTTTGCTTCAAAATGCAAAAGAATGATAACCTTCAGCGAAAAGGATGAAAGTGCGGATATTTACGGCTATAACATCCGTAAAAACGGAAACGATACCGTATTTACCGTAAGAACCCCCGATTATACCGAAGACTTTACTTTAACAATTCCCGGACTTTTCAATGTTTCAAATGCCCTTGCGGCAATAGCAGTCTGCTATGCTCTGGGAGTTCCCAAAAGAGCAATATACGTGGGACTTATGAAGGCGCGCTCCTCCGGAAGAATGGAAATATATTCAAATGTTGATAACAGCGTTATAGCAATAGTTGACTATGCTCATAATCAGATGAGCTTTGAAAGTCTTTTTGAATCCGTGAGAAAGGAATTTCCCGGAAGAAGAGTTTCCATTGTATTTGGCTGCCCCGGAAAAAAGGCTTATCAGCGAAGAAAGGATCTTGGTGAGATAGCAGGAAAATATGCAGATATGACCTATCTTACCGAGGAGGATGCAGGGGAAGAGCCAATCCACGAAATCTCTGAGGAAATTGCAAAGTATGTGGAAGGCGCAGGCGGAAAATACGAAATAATAGATGACCGCTATGAGGCAATAAGAAAATCAATATTTGACTGTAATGAGCCTTCGGTTATTCTGATTACGGGTAAAGGAAACGAAACCCGTCAGAAGAGAGGCATTGAATATATTCCCGTTAAAAGTGACGTTGAGCTTGTTCACGAATATCTTAAGGAATACGATGGGGCAAAGGGCAATGATTCTCTTTCTTCCATTCACTCCCGTGCAGAGCTTGTTGAGGAGCTTTCTGATGTAAAGGGCAAAAGTATAGTTATCAAGCTTGGCGGAAGCGTTATGGAGGACTTTTCCTGTGCGGGAGAAATCCTTAAAGAAATATCTGCACTTAACCTTGCAGGAGCAAATGTCTGCGTTGTTCACGGGGGCGGAAAGAAAATAACCGGAATGCTTTCAAAGCTTGGAATTGAATCGGAATTCAAAAAAGGCTACCGTGTAACCGGAGAAGATGAAATAGATACCGCTGAGATGGTATTAAGCGGAAATATAAATAAAGAGCTTGTAAGTATTCTCACCGCCGAGGGAATAAAGGCGGCAGGAATTTCGGGAAGAGACGGCGGTCTTTTCACCGTAGTGAGAAAAACCGTAGACGGGGAAGACGTTGGCAGAGTTGGAGAAATAGCAGAGGTCAATACAGAGCTTTGCGAAATTCTTTTCAATGCAGGGTATATTCCCGTGATTTCACCGGTTTCCTCCGATGAAGAGGGAATTTCTTATAACGTGAATGCAGATGATGCGGCACTTCGCCTTGCGGAAAAGCTGGGCGCCCATAAGCTTATTTTCGTAACCGACGTGGACGGAATAATGATTGATCCCGAAAACTCAAAAACCGTAATAGAAGAGCTTGATTCAAAAAAAGCGAAAGAGCTTATTGAAAAAGGATTTGTTGGTGGCGGAATGATTCCCAAGCTTAAGAATTGCCTTGGCGCCATAAGAAAAGGCGTAAGTGAGGTAACTATTTTAAGCGGCAGGGAAGAGAATAATATATTATCCTGCTTCCTGAAGGGCAGAAGCGCAGGAACAACAATTAAAGAATAGGAATAAGGCGGAGAGCAAAAGCTCTCCGCCATTTTTAAATTCGACTTGTTATGTTTTTGATGGCTAGCCGTCGGAGATTCGAATTGTTTCACAATGCGCAGCAGCCGTGCGGCGACTGAGCACCCGGTTGGGGGCCCAAGGGGATTGCAAAGGGGAAAG
>JAZQFU010000015.1:0-3800 GCA_045539675.1 Clostridia bacterium
GACCGCTTATAACGGTGATAAATATGAGGGGCTTTCGGAATACATGCTATATGGCGGTATTCCGTTGGTTGTATTGAGAAATGGTCCGGAAAACAAAGCATCTGCACTTGAAAATCTTTTCAGTGAAATTTACGTAAGAGATATTCAAAAGAGAAACAAGGTAAGAAACATTGGAGAACTGGAGGATTTGCTCAACATAGTATCTTCTGCCATCGGTTCTTTAACCAATCCTGAAAAGCTCCGCAATACATTTAAATCAGTTAAACATTCCAAAATAACATCAGCAACCATAAAAAAATATCTTGATTATTTAGAAGATTCATTTTTGCTTGAATCAGCACAAAGATACGACATTAAAGGAAAATCGTATATAGAAACTCCTAAAAAATATTATTTTTCTGATTTGGGGCTTCGTAATGCCCGTATAAATTTCAGACAGTTTGAACAGACACATACTATGGAAAATGTTATCTATAACGAATTGAGAATGCGTGGGTATAAGGTTGATGTGGGTGTAGTTACAGTAAGCGAAAGGGATGCAAACGGCAAGTCTGTAAGAAAACAGCTGGAGGTTGATTTTATCTGCAATCTCGGTTCAATGAAATACTACATTCAGTCAGCATTTGCAATTCCGGATGAAGAAAAGAGAGCACAGGAAATCAGACCTTTCCGGAAAATTAACGATTCATTCAAAAAGATTATAATAACAAAAGACATTGTTCCCTCATACTATGATGAAAACGGCATCTTAACAATGAACATTTATGATTTTCTGCTAGATGCAAAGAGCTTGGAAAAATAAACAGCAGAAGATGATTATCAGGCTAAAAATTTCAGAGATTTAAGCTTCGCCTACAATACGGGCGAAGCTTTTGTTATATAACTTTAACTTGCAACAAAAGGCATATTATGATATACTGATAGAAAGATTTTTCGGGAGGTTTACAAATGAATAATATATATCTTAAGCTTAAAAGATGCCTTAAGGCAATAAGGGAAAAAACAGATTTTATTCCCGAGGTTGGTCTTATTCTCGGCTCGGGTCTTGGTGACTATGCTTCGGGAAAGGAAGTAATCTTTGAGCTTCCCTATTCGGAAATCGAAGGCTTCCCCGTATCCACCGTTGCAGGTCACGAAGGAAGATTCATTTTTGCAGAAATCAGCGGCAAAAAGGTAGTTATGATGCAGGGAAGAGTGCATTATTACGAAGGCTACGATATGAGCGATGTTGTGCTTCCCGTAAGGCTTATGTGCGCAATGGGGGCAAAAAAGATTATTCTTACCAATGCGGCAGGCGGAATGGGAGAAGGCTTTGAGCCGGGAGACCTTATGCTTATCACCGACCAGATTTCAAGCCTTGTTCCCTCACCTTTAAGAGGTAAGAACTGCGATGAAATGGGTCTCCGCTTCCCTGATATGAGCGAAATTTATACAAAAGCCTTAAGAGAAGCGGCAATAAAAGCGGCTGATAAATCGGGAATCACTCTTAAGCAGGGAGTATACATTCAGACTCCCGGCCCCAACTATGAATCCCCGGCAGAAATCAGAATGTATAAGCTCTGGGGTGCAGATGCGGTGGGAATGAGTACTGCATGCGAAGCAATTGCCGCAAGACATATGGGTGCGGAAATCTGCGGAATAAGTTGTATTTCCAATCTGGCGGCAGGAATTTCAAAGAAGCCTCTTACCCACGAGGAGGTTAAGGAAACCGGAGAAAAGACTGCACAAAAATTCAAAGCGCTGATTGATAATTTATTATTATTTTGCTGATTTCAAAATACTTGACTAAATATATACTTATAATATATAATATAATTTCTGAAAGGAGGAATTTTATGTTTTCAAATATCAGAGCGGATATTGCGGCAGTAAAGGAACGTGACCCGGCGGCAAGATCGGGGCTTGAGATTTTTCTGCTTTATCCCTCGGTAAACGTACTTTTCTGGCACAGAGTGGCATATTTTCTTTTTAACCACAAATTAAAATTCCTCGCAAGATGGATTTCCCAGTCAGCAAGATGGGCAACGGGAATTGAAATTCATCCCGGAGCAAAAATCGGCAAGGGAGTATTCATTGATCACGGAATGGGAGTAGTAATTGGAGAAACCGCAGAGGTGGGAGACGGCTGTACCATTTATCAGGGAGTTACCCTGGGCGGTACGGGAAAAGACGTTGGGAAAAGGCATCCCACCGTGGGAAACAATGTTATGATAGGCGCAGGAGCAAAGGTATTGGGGCCCTTTAAGGTGGGCGATAATTCCAAAATTGCCGCCAATTCGGTTGTTTTATCCGAGGTTCCCGAAAACAGCACTTGTGTGGGTGCTCCTGCAAGAGTCGTTAAGAGAAATAACATCCGCATCAAGGATGAAAAATCGGATATGCTCGATCAGACTCACATCCCGGATCCCATAAGTCAGGAATTATGCAGGCTGATGCACAGAATCAAAAAGCTGGAGGATCAGCTGGAAAGGAAGGAATAAATTATGAAGGTTTTCAATTCACTTACCAACCGCAAGGAGGAATTCGTTCCCATTGACCCCAATGAGGTAAAAATGTATTCCTGCGGCCCTACCGTATATAACTATTTCCATATAGGAAATGCAAGACCCTTCATTATCTTTGATACCTTAAGAAGATATCTTGAATATATCGGCTATAAGGTTAAATTCGTTCAGAACTTTACCGATATTGACGATAAAATGATAAAGAATGCAAACAGCGAGGGAATTACCGTTGCTGAGCTTGCAGAAAGATTCATAAAGGAATACTTTATTGATGCAAAGGGCTTGAACATCAGAGAAGCAACCGTTCATCCCAGAGCAACAGAAAATATCGAGGCTATTATTGATACCGTTAAAAAGCTTGAAGAAAAGGGATATGCTTATGCGGTAAACGGCAACGTTTACTTCCGCACATCAAAATTCCCCGGCTACGGAAAGCTTTCCCATCAGCCTCTTGATGACCTTGAAGCCGGTGCGAGAATAGACGTTAACGGCGAAAAGGAAAATCCCATGGATTTCGTTCTCTGGAAGAGCAAAAAGGAAGGCGAGCCCTTCTGGGTAAGCCCCTGGGGAGAAGGAAGACCCGGCTGGCATATTGAATGCTCTGCCATGGTTAACAAATACCTTGGAGAAACAATTGATATTCACAGCGGCGGAAAAGACCTTATCTTCCCCCACCACGAAAACGAAATTGCACAGAGCGAGGCTCTGACCGGCAAACCCTTTGCCCACTACTGGCTCCATAACGGATTCATCAACGTGGATAACCGCAAAATGTCTAAATCCGAAGGTAACTTCTTCACCGTAAGAGATATCGTTAAGGATTTTTCATATATCACAATCCGATTCTTTATGCTTTCCGCTCACTACAGAAGCCCCATAAACTTCTCAAGAGACCTTATTATTCAGGCGGATACCGGCTTAAAGAGAATTTACAATACCATTGATAATCTTGAATTTCTTATGGGAACCGCAGAAGAGAAAGAAATTTCCAACGAGGAAGCAAAGCTTTATGAAGGCTTTGAGAAATACAGAGAGGATTTCAAGGCGGCTATGGATGATGACCTTAATACAGCCGATGCAATTTCTCATATATTCTCACTTGTTCGTGACATTAACAGCGGAGTAACCGGTGAAGGAAGCTACAGTAAGGAATTCCTTAAGAAAAGCGCTTCATTAATAAACGAGCTTCTTTCGGTACTCGGCCTTGAATATGTTAAGGAAGAGGATAATCTTGCCGCAGAGGTTGAGGCTCTCATAGAGAAAAGACAGCAGGCAAGAAAGGAAAAGAATTTTGCA
>JAZQFU010000016.1:0-6191 GCA_045539675.1 Clostridia bacterium
TCAATTTCCTTAAGGAATTCTTCGCAGTCATCGGAATAGATTTTAAGCTCTACGGGCTTTGATAAATCAAGACTGATGATTCCCATAAGAGATTTTGCATCAACCACGTATCTGTCTGAAGTAATATCCATTTCAAAGTCATACTTAAAGGTGATGCATACAAAATCCCTGATATCGTTGATTGAGCTTAAGGCTATCTTTAAAGTCTTCATAATTATAACCTCCTTGTCTTTAATGATACACCCGATTTTAAAATTAGTCAAGCAAATATAATAAACTAAGGAATGAAAATATGAAAATTGCATTTGCCACCTTGGGCTGCAAGGTAAACCAGTATGAAACGGAGCTTCTCCGCGAAATATTTACGGAAAACGGATGGGAAACCGTTGATTTTAACGAATCTGCCCATGCATATATTATAAACACCTGCTCGGTTACGGCTATGAGCGACCGTAAATCAAGGCAGATGATACGCCGTGCCGTAAAAACGAATCCCGATGCCGTGGTTGCCGTATGCGGATGCTACAGCGAAATGTCTGCCGACGAGGTAAAGAAAATCCCCGGAGTTTCTATAGTTCACGGCACTAAAAACAAAACAGAACTTTATTCTTTAATCTGCGAAAGCTTAAGTCTTAAGCAGGGTGAAACAAGAGATGAAATAACCTGCTTTGAAGGAAAAACCCGTGCGGTAATAAAAATCGAAGACGGATGCGATAATTTCTGCTCCTATTGTATTATTCCCTATGCCAGAGGAAGAATACGAAGCAGAAGCGAAGAAGAAATTTTAAGAGAGGTAAGAAGAATTTCCGAAAAGGGCTTTAAGGAAATAGTTCTTGCGGGAATCCACGTCTGCTCCTACGGGAAAGACACGGGCACTTCACTTATTGAGCTTCTTGAAAAACTGGAAAATGAAACGGATATTGAAAGAATCCGCTTAAGCTCCATTGAGCCCAATGCATTTTTTGACGGCTTTATCGGAAGGCTTTCAAAATTAAAGAAAATCTGCCCTCATTTTCATATTTCCCTTCAGAGCGGCTGTGATGAAACCTTAAAGCGAATGAACCGTCGCTATAACACGTCGGAATACGAAAAAATCTGTAATGAGCTTACCGCCGCATTCCCCCATTGCGCCATCACCACGGATATTATCGTGGGCTTTCCCGGAGAAACGGAGGAGGAATTTGAACAAACAGTCCGCTTTGCTTTAAAAATGCCCTTTTATAAAATCCATACCTTCCGCTATTCCGTAAGAAAGGGAACGGTTGCGGCAGATATGCCGGATAAAATCTCTCCCGAAATTCAGGAAAAAAGAAGCCGTATCATACTTGATATATCAGACAGAAAAACTCTGGAATTCAAAAAAAATTCGGTGGGCAAGCCTGCAGAGGTGCTTATAGAAAGGGAAAGCGAAGGCTACTGCCTCGGGCATGCAAAAAACTATCTTCCCTTAAGAATAAAATCGGATAAGGATATTTTAAATTCCGTTGTTCCGATTGAAATAAAGGAAGAAAACCTGGTCTTAACCGAACGTGATGAGTAACTTTTGCTTCTTAAATTTCCCAAAGCTATTGACAAAATATGATAAATACGTTAAAATATATTCAACAATATTATAATACGGAGGTTTATGATTATGAAACATATTCAGACTTTAGAAACAAAGAATCTTTGTGAAAGCGCAAAAATCGGCGGATGCGGCGAATGCCAGACTTCCTGCCAGTCAGCTTGCAAAACAAGCTGCGGTATTGCTAATCAGCAGTGCGAAAACAAGGAAAGCAAATAATAACGCTATCTGAAATGCCGCTTTCAGCGGCATTTTTCCATATATGAGGTAAATATTATGATTCATTCATATAAGCTCGGCGGCTTAAACATAGTTCTTGATATCTGCTCAGGCTCTGTTCACGTGGTAGACGAGGTTGCCTTTGATATCATCAATATGTATGAAGAAAAAAGCCGGGAAGAAATAACAACAGAAATACTTGAAAAATACAAAGATAACCCGGAGGTTACAAAGGAAGAAATCTCCGAATGCCTCGATCAGGTTGAGGAGCTTAAAAAAAGCGGAAGGCTTTTTGCCCCCGATACCTTTGAGCCTATGGCAGGAGACCTTAAAAAGAAAACCTCCTCGGTGGTTAAAGCTCTCTGCATTCATATTGCCCATACCTGCAACCTTAACTGCTCCTACTGCTTTGCAAGTCAGGGGAAATATAAGGGCGACAGGGCTCTTATGAGCTTTGAAGTGGGAAAGAGAGCTCTTGATTTTCTTATTGAAAATTCGGGAACAAGAACCAACCTTGAGGTAGACTTTTTCGGCGGAGAGCCTCTTATGAACTTTGAGGTTGTGAAGCAGATGGTTGCCTATGCCCGTGAAAGGGAAAAGGAATGCAAAAAGAATTTCCGCTTCACCCTTACCACTAACGGAATGCTAATTGATGATGACGTAATTGACTTTGCAAACCGTGAAATGAGCAACGTGGTTTTAAGTCTTGACGGCAGAAAAGAAATCCATGACCGATTCCGTGTGGATTATAAAGGAAACGGAAGCTGGGAGCAGATTGTTCCCAAATTTCAGAAGCTCGTTGAAAAAAGAGGTCATAAAAACTACTATATGAGGGGAACCTTCACCCATGCAAACCCCGATTTTCTTGAAGATATAAAGGAAATGCTTTCCCTTGGCTTTACCGAGCTAAGCATGGAGCCGGTGGTATGCGCTCCCGATGATCCCTCCGCTCTTACAAAAGAGGATCTTCCCATAGTAATGGAGCAGTATGAAAAACTGGCGGAGCTTATGCTTAAGCGCCATAAGGAAGGAAAGCCCTTCACCTTCTATCACTATATGATAGATTTAAAGGGAGGCCCCTGCATTTATAAACGTATTTCCGGCTGCGGCTCGGGAACCGAATATATGGCAGTTACGCCCTGGGGGGATTTATATCCCTGTCATCAGTTTGTGGGAGATGAAAGCTTCCGTCTGGGAGACATCTGGAAGGGCGTTGAAAATAAAAAGATTCAGGATGAATTTATGGCATGCAACGTATATGCCCGGGAAAAATGCCGTGACTGCTGGGCAAGACTCTATTGTTCAGGCGGCTGCAGTGCCAATGCATTCCATGCAACCGGCTCCGTAACGGGAATCTATGAGCAGGGCTGTGAGCTTTTCAAAAAGAGAATGGAATGTGCAATAATGCTTGAAGCTGCAAAGCTGATGGGAGATAACTGATATGGATACTCCGATTTGTGATTTCGTTAAAAAATATGCAGAGGAAAACAAAATAAGGATGCATATGCCCGGTCATAAGGGACGGGTGCTTTCAGGCGCCGAGCCTTGGGATATTACCGAAATTGACGGAGCGGACGTTCTTTATTCCGCAAAGGGAATAATTAAAAAAAGCGAAGAAAATGCTTCGCTTTTTTTTGGTACGAAAAAAACCCTTTATTCAACCGAAGGCTCTTCCCTATCCATAAGGGCAACGGTTCATCTTCTTACCGTTTACGGCAAAAAGATAAACAGAAATAAAATCGCCGCAGGAAGAAATGCTCATAAAACCTTTATTACTGCGGCAGCTCTTAACGGCATTGAGGTTGATTGGCTTTGGGGCGATGAAAACGGTGGAATTACCCAATGTAAAATTACGTCAGAAACTCTGAGAAATTATTTTTCCTCCGCAAAAGAGCTTCCCGTTGCGGTTTATATAACCTCTCCCGACTACATCGGAAATATGGCGGATATTAAGGGAATTTCGGAGGAATGCAAAAAAAGAGGAGTTCTTCTTGCGGTGGATAACGCCCACGGTGCTTACCTTAAATTCCTTACCGAATCCCTTCATCCCATAGATATGGGGGCAGATATATGCTGTGATTCCGCCCATAAAACCCTGCCTGTATTAACGGGAGGCGGATATCTTCATATTTCGGAAAATGCACCCTCCTTCCTTGCGGAAAAATGCGAAAATGCAATGTCTGTTTTTGCATCCACAAGCCCCTCCTATCTTATTCTTCAGTCACTTGACCGTGCAAATCTTTATATTTCTCAAAACTACAAAGAAAAATTAAGCCTTCTTTGCAGCAGGCTTTCAGAAATAAAGAAAAAGCTTGAAAAGAAAGGCTTTGAGCTTTCGGGAAACGAACCGGGAAAGCTTACTCTTGCCCCGAAATCCTTCGGATATACGGGCATTGAGCTTGCCGCTCTTATGGAAAAAAGGGGAATTATATGTGAATTTTCCGATCCTGATTACACAGTTTTTATGCTTACTCCCGAAAATACAAAGGAGGAGCTTATTGCTCTTACGGATGCCCTTCTTTCGGTTCCGGAAAAACCGCCGGTAAACGGAAAGCCCCCTGTAGCAGGCATTCCCGAAAAAGCACTCTCTCTTCGTGAAGCACTTTTTTCCGATTATGAGGAAATTCCCGTATCGGAAAGCGAAGGAAGAATTGCCGCTTCCCTTTCGGTAAGCTGCCCTCCCGCCATTCCCGTGGTTACCTGCGGAGAGGTTATTGATAAGACCTGCATCGGGCGGATGAAGTATTACGGAATTGAAACGGTAAAGGTTATAAAATAAATACGGGGATGTGAAAATTTCACATCCCCCGGACTGTCGAAAATAAAGGTCTGCCGCAAGAAATCAATACCTTTTCGCTTTCAACGAATTTTCAATTTCTAATTACGGCGTCAGCCGTTATCCCCAGCTCCTTCATTATAATCCGATACATTACTCTGTAGCCCTCATCATTGGGATGAAGTCCGTCCTTTAAAAGAAGCTCGCAGGAGATTCCCTTAAGACTGCAATACTCTGCAAACAAAGGATAAAGTGTAATAAGAGGGAATCCGCATTCAAAGGAAGCCTTAACATAAAGATCGGTAATATGGTTCATATGAATATGACGCCAGTAGTTTTCCCCATCCCTTTCATTTTCGGCGGATGCAGGGATATTGGACATAAAAATATAGTCTTTTCCGCTTTCCTTGAAAAGCTTATCAAGAGCAAGAATATTTTCATATACATACTTCATCTGCTCCGCGGGAGTGCGCTTTTCACCCCCGTCAAAAAACTGATGACGGTTATTGGTGCCTATCATACAGATTATAATATCATCCTCCGGACTTACAAGAGTATTGAATTTGTCAATAATAAATTCAACGGAGGTCCCGGTGCAGGCATTATTGGTAACCGTGCAGTTATAGGTTTTTTCCATATGATCCTTAAAGAGCTTTGCCCAGCAGAAGCCGTCGGGATTTCTTTTAAAATCATCCACTATGGTTTCACCGTCCATTTTAAAGCCGGTTCCGCCTACACCGTGAGTTATGGAATCTCCCAGAAGCTTTATATTTACCTTCTTTTCCGAAAGAATAACCTTGCTCATAATTTTTGCCGCTGATAAGTTCATTTTTTAATCCTCCGTTTATTCTTATTCCTTAAGGAATTTATTATATAAAGACTGTATAAACTAGATGCCGATGTTTTTATGCTCTCAACATAAAAAATACCAAAATTATCATTGCAACAAAAGCAGGAATTGGCAAAAATTGAATAACAAAACTAAATCTGTTCTTTCCTCTTTTTCTTGCTACTACCGATGTAAAAATGCTGGCAATTGATATAATTGGAATAGAAAGACCTATATATATAACTATATTTAAAAGCAATTTTTTTAAATCTGAATAATTTGTCGTAGGAGCATCTGCAAAAAATACTGTGAACATTCCTATCAATGACAATGGTATGTATATAACTGACAATATTATATTCAAAGTTACACCTTTTTTATCAATAGAATTATACTCATATCCGTTTTTCTTTGGCATTAATAAAGCTATTAACAACACGATTACTGCCAATATTTTCAAAATATCAATTATACTAATGTTTAATTCCATTTATACCACTTCCTTTCAAAGGCTTCTCCTTGAGGTAGCGAAGCGTCGCCGAAGGAGTGAATGACAGTATGGGCATACTGTCAGAGCTGAGGCGTGACCGAACCGTAGTGAGACGGCTCCGCTATAGGCGGTGGTGAGGTGTAGTTTGCTTGCAAACATACAGTTTAAAAGTCAGGAAAACATCGAATTTTCCTGACTTTTTCTTGCTTTTCGCCAAAATGAGCCTTGCCGTACCATCGTACTGTCTGCATTCATTTTGACGAAATATACCTTCCTTTTTCGAAATCTGACAGCGTGTCGATAGGTTTATCGA
>JAZQFU010000017.1:0-2939 GCA_045539675.1 Clostridia bacterium
CTGATGAAGCTTTCGTTTCTGCATTCCGGAAGGGTTATTTCTTTTCTGCCTGCAAAGGGATGGGATTTATTCATAAGAATAACCATATCATCCTCATATAAGGTTATATATTCAATTTTCTGTATAATATTTTTTTCAATCCTGTTTATGCTTCCGATATAAAAGTCTGTTTCTCCCGACATAATACTTTCATAGTAATTGCTTTCCTCCATAGAGTATATATGAACCTGAATTTCCGGGTGTGCATTATGAAAACGCCCGGTGAGTTCGTTCCACATGTACGGGCTAAGTATTCCGAGATTTAATATGAGATTATCGGCATTTTTCATTCGGGCGATTGCCTGTCTGCCGTTCTCAAGTGATGAAAACGCATCCTCCACGTATCCTTTGAAGACCTCTCCGTAGGGGGAAAGAACAATGTTTCTTCCTTTTCTCAGGAATAATTCCGTTCCCATATCCTTCTCGAGCTTCTTTATGGTTGCGCTTAATGCAGGCTGTGAAATATGAAGCAAATCGGCAGTATGTGATACATGCTGATGCTTTGCAAGTTCCAGAAAGTAATGAAGCTGTAAAATATCCATAAACCCTCCGCAATATATAAATAAAATGTTATGAATCTATATAATAATATATATTTGTTTTTGAAAAAAGTCAATAGTATAATATATATTGTATCTACTTGATTTATAAGGAGTTCATTTATGAAAGAACGAAAAATAAGAATCGGTGTTGATGTTGGCGGAACGAATACCGATATCTGCGCAATTGACGAAGTAACAGGTAAGCTGATGGTTTATAAATTGCCGTCTTCTCTTTTTGACCAGTCGGCAGCCGTAGTTGAAGGTATTAATGCCGTAGCGGAGGAGTATGGATTCAGCGGTAGTGATGTAAGCCGTTTTATTCACGGAACTACCGTTGCAACAAATGCAATTCTGGAAGCAAGAGGGGCAAAAACAGCCCTTATCACCACCAAAGGCTTCAGAGATTTGCTTGAAATCGGTCGTCAGAGAAGGCCTGATTTATATAACCTGCAGGCGGACAAGCCTCTTACTCTTATACCCCGGGATTTAAGGTATGAGGTAGATGAACGCTTGAATTACCGTGGTGATGTTATAGCAGAAATTGATGAAAAGGAACTTGAAGATATCATCAGCGATATTTGTGAAAAAGGGGTAGAAGCGGTAGCTATTATGCTTCTTAACTCATACATAAATCCACAGAACGAAGAAATAGTCAGCAATATCATAAAAAAACATTGTCCGGGGGTATTTCTTACTGCCTCAGGCGATTTATCAAAGCAGTTCAGGGAATACGAGCGTCTTTGCGGAACCGTTATCAATTCCTTTGTCGGGCCTGAAGTTAAGAAATATATGAATAATCTGAAAAAGACTCTGGAAGCTTCCGATATTCATAAAATTTATATCAATCACTCCAACGGCGGCCTTATGTCTATAGATGAATCTGTTAAATATCCCGTTAAAACCGCACTTTCAGGCCCTGCTGCGGGAGTAGTGGGAACCCGTTATATAACGGAGCTTATAGGTGAGGATAATCTGATTACCGTAGATATAGGAGGTACAAGCACTGATATCAGCCTTGTAATTGACGGAAAATTTGAGTCCTCGGATGAAAAAACAATAAGCGGTTATCCGGTGCGGATTCCTTCCATTGATATTTCTACCATAGGTGCAGGCGGCGGAAGTATTGCGTGGGTAGATAATGGCGGAGTGCTTAAGGTAGGGCCTCAGAGTGCAGGCTCAAGCCCCGGTCCCGCCTGCTACGGTCTCGGTGGAGAAAATCCCACTATTACGGATGCAAGAGTTGTTCTCGGTCATTTGAATAATGAAGCCTTATTGGGTGGAAGATTGCCCATAGATGCGGAATTATCCGTAAAGGCGGTGCAGAAGCTTGCAGATGTTATCGGAATGGGCTTAGCTGAGACTGCCAGGGGCATTATTATGGTAAGCAATTCAAATATCGTTAAAGAAATTAAAAATGTTACTGTTGCCAAGGGGTATAATCCTTCTGAGCTTTGTCTTGTGGCATTCGGCGGTTCAGGGCCTTTGCATGCGGCAGAGCTTATAGAAGAAATGTCAATCAAAAAAGCCCTGATTCCCAAAACTCCGGGTCTTCTTGCCGCATACGGATTGCTGACGGAAAATATGCGCCGTGATTTTGTGCAGACCTGCGTAATGGATTTATCCGAAAATTGTGAGGAAATTCTGAAAGAACAGATGGAAAAGCTGAAAAAAGAATCTGACCTTTGGTTTGAGCAGGAAAATATCAGCGAATCTTTGCGTCAGAAAAGCTTTTTCCTTGATATGCGTTATTACGGTCAGAACTATGAAATCCGTGTGTCTGTAGATGAAGAAGAGCTTTCCTGTGCGGAAAAACTCATAGCTGCTTTTAAAAAGGCGTATGAGCGACTGTATTCCTTCAGTACCGATGATAAAGTCCAGATTGTCAATTTCGGATTGTCGGCAACCGGCGATATTGTTTATCCCGTGATAAATGAAGATGAATATGCAGGAGAAAATCCCGAAGATGCCGTTACAGGTTCAAGAAAAGTATATAATGATAACGGTGAAGCCTGCGATTATACGTTATACGACAGGGAAAAGCTGCATAACGGGAATGTCATTTACGGGCCTGCGATTATTGAACAGATGGATAGCACCACCATTGTGCTTCCCAATCAGAAGGCAACGGTTGATAAATATCTTAATATGATGATTGAACGCAGATAGCCATCGGATAACACTCCGATGGCTAAGGGAGGAAAGAAAAATGAAAGAAATAAATCCTGTTACTTTGGAAATAATTTCAAATGCAGTTACATCAATAGCCGAGCAGATGGGTGTTATTCTTGCGAAAACCGGATACAGCACAAATATAAAGGAACGTAAGGATCTTTCCGTGGCGGTTTTCAGCCCTGAAGG
>JAZQFU010000018.1:0-12825 GCA_045539675.1 Clostridia bacterium
AATTTATTACTCAGATAATAGCTTTTACCGAATAATAATACATAAAAAAACAGACTGAACCGTTTTTAAGTTCAGTCTGTTTTGCTGTTAGTCATCGGAAAGTCGAACTTCCCAAAAAGCCTTCCCCTGTGGGAGGGGAAGGTGCCGAGGTACGAGGCGGATGAGGTGGTGAACTCTGGTGTTATTGTTTTTTGATTTCAAAAGCGATTTTGTAAATTTCACAATAATATTTTTTAATTCAGCTATATCATGCAAAGGGCTTAAGGGGATTCCGAATTCCCCTTTCCCCTTTGCAATCCCCTTGGGCCCCCAACCGGGTGCTCAGTCGCCGCACGGCTGCTGCGCATTGTGAAGCAGTTCGAACCTCCGACGGCTAGCCATTGGAGAGCTAAAATATTTTATTCAGCTGCATCGAATCTCTTCTGTGCTGCATTGGTGATTTCGGTAAGCTCCTTAACTCCGAGAGATTCTGCCTTCTTAAGCCAGTTTTCCCATGCTTCGTCACCGGTTTCGGTTCCGAGAACGTATTTAGCCGCAAATTCCTCTGCCGCCTTGTTAAGCTCGGAAACCTTTCCTCTTCTTGCATCCTTTTCCTCTTCGGTATATGTGAGGGTAGGAGCAAGCGGTCTTACGTGATCGGGATCTGCAACATAGTCCATAGCTTCCTTTTCAGCCTCGGTGAAATTGAAGTAGGTTGAACGTCTGTCAAAGGATAAGTAAACCTGCTCAACAAACATTCCGTATTTCTCTTCAAGCTCGTTAATGGTAGGCTGATGGTCAAATTCAATATAATCTGCCATTCCGTCTTCACCTATAACATAGGTTTCGCCTTCAATACCCATGGTTATGAGTTCCTTACCTGCAGGTGAAAGAACAAAGTCAAGAAGCTTGAATGCTGTTTCTGCATTATCATTGTTTGAAACATATCTTGCCCAGCAAAGCTGATTTGTCTGGTTGTATTTCTGATCGGGACCTATGGGATTTGAGAATCTTAAGTCATATCCGGGAACAGTTGCTGCAGTCTGCTCCTTAAACATGGTCATTCTTCCTATCCAGTCAACGGTAACAAATGCTTTATCGGGCTGAGTCATCTTTGAAGTCCAGCCTGCCTGAGTAAGAGTAAGGAATTCAGGATCAAGAAGTCCTTCATCAAAAAGCTTTTTGGTGAAATCAAGAACCTCTCTGTATTCTTCAGAGGTATCTGTATAGAACCATTCTCTCTTTTCGTGATCAAAGGTGAATGCCTGAGAGGAAAGTCCCCAGAATCTTGCCATTGTCTGGAAGGTTTTTGCCCCCTGCTTCATAGAGAAAGGCTGAGATTCGGGATAAAGCTCCTTAAGCTTCTTAAGTGTTTCATAGAAGGTTTCGGGAGAGTTCCACATAGGAATATTATGCTTATCAAAGATATCCTTTCTGTACATAGCAACGCCGGTATTGATATCTCTTGCAGTATCCCAGCCATAGAATCCGTAAACCTTTCCGTCTCTCAGTCTGTAGGTATTGGTTACCCATTTGTTTTCGGGAGTATCATAAAAGGTTCTTTTGAAGTTGGGAACAGAATCAAGATAATCATCTACTGCCGCAAATGCACCCTGAATACAAAGGTCCTGGGCAACTGTTTCATCGCTTGCACCGCTGATATCGGGAAGCTGCTTTGAAGCAACGAGGGTTGATACCTTCTGACCGTAAACCTGAGGACTTACCGTCATAAGCTGAACGTTAACGCCTGTTATTGCTCTTAATTTTTCGGCAACATAGCTTTCGTTGAGCCCGTTAACCGCCGAGGAAACCATCCATGAAACCTCTCTTCCGTCTTCACATAAGGGAAGCTCAAGTCCGCCCGTATCTCCGATTTTAATTGTCGGATCATAAAGGGTATTTGCGGTCTGCTTTTTTCCGGCACAACCGGAAAAAGCGGAAACAACAAGTGTTGTTGCCATCATGAGTGCCAGTGCTTTTTTCATGTTTTCTCCTTCTTTCTTTAAAAATCTAAAATTGTTTTATCCTGATAAACCGACTGCCAGTCCTTATCAAAGCCTGCTACAGCCGCATCAGTCATGGGATGGGAAATCATTGCCTTAAGTATATCTGCGGTAACGGTTACACTGTCGCAGCCTGCTGATGCACATTTATGAACCTGCTCAGCATTTTTGAAGCTTGCGGCTAAAATTTTGCAGTCGGTTCCGTAAATTTTAAACTGCTTTGCAATTTCAGCAACAACCGCATAGCCGTCACCTATAATATTATCAAGGCGGTTAACATAGGGAGCAACGAAGCTTGCCCCTGCCATTGCGGAGCAAAGAGCCTGAGAAGGAGTAAATATTGCGGTCATTGTTACTCCTATTCCCTCTTCCTTAAGCTTCATCGTTGCCTTAAGACCCTCTTCGCCGATAGGGATTTTAACGTATAAATCGCCCTTCAGCCTGTCTTTTATTATTTTTGCTTCTTCAACAATTTTATCGGCGGTTTTCTGAGTTGTCTGAACGTGAAGCATTTTATCTTCGCCGATAATTCCTCTGATATCCGTAACCAGCTTCCAGAAATCGGTCTTTGCCTTTGCAATTATTGAAGGATTGGTGGTTACTCCCGCAAGAGGATAAAATTCATTGCAATGCCTGATATCTTCAAGGTTTGCAGTATCTAAAACATATAACATTTTCTACGCCCCCGTTATATTACCTTTATTCCTAAAATTCTGCAGAGATTTTCCATAAGCTCTCTGTTATCTCCGTATGAGATGATATAGTGCTGACACATAACATTCTCTGCAAATTTTTCAACATCGTCAAGGTATATTTCAAGACCCGGAAGCTGAGGTGCGGGCTGAGTCCAGCCGGCCTCCTCCCACTTATGGGGAGCTTTTCCTTCGCCAACAACCATATGCATTGCATACTCACCGTTTTCATAGAAAAGACGGCACATTGTTACCTTGCCTTCCTTAACCTTGCTTACGTTTAAAATTCCTTCGGAAAGCTCACCGAATGCCGCAGGCATAACGGTTACCTCACCGTCAACAGCCTCTGCGGGAACATAGTCGGGCACTCCCGCAAGCACCTTATCTTCAAAGAATTCATAGAATTCAAGATAGAATGCACACTGCCCGGTAAGATATTTTACCATAAGCTGAGTAATATTTCCGAGTGCATCGTTTTCAGGTATGGTGCAAAGCTTTGCCTCATCCGAAAGAAGCATAAAAATGGGAGCGGGAGGAAATCCGAGAAGCTTTTTCATTCCGTCAACATCCTTTAAGGAAATTGCTCCGTAGCCTCTTTCATCGCAGATTGATTTAACTGCAAGATAATAGCCTGCCGCTTTTTTCATGCTTTCGGGATTTGCCGCCTTAAGGAAATTCCATTTCTTCATTGAGCTTTCAATAACCTTTTGGATTTCCTCATCGGAAACCTTCTGATATCTCTGCTCAATTTCAAGCATTTCAAAGCTTTCGATTTCGGGCCCGATAACTCTCTTTAAGGAGCTTCCGTCGTATAAGGTTCCGTAAAGATTCATATCACGGTAACCCGCCATTCCGCTTCTTGCATGACGGAGCTTTTCAGCCGCCTCTGCCGCAACGGCAAAATCGTAAACCTTCTTTGAATTGGAGGGCTTTCCGATTATATCGTATATATATCTGAATTTATACCCCAGATCCGCAAAGGTTTTTCTCAGCGCCGTGGTTCCTGCCTGATCTGCGGTGGTAACAAGGCGGTCGCCTTCCATCCATCCGCAAAGGCCCCAGAGCACCATCGGCTTATGACGGAAATGCTCGGTAACCTTAACAACCGCATGGGTGGGAATCCAGCCTGCAATACATACAACGAGAAGATCGAATTCCTTACCCGAAAGAGCATCAACCGCTTTTTTGATATCTTTTTCTTCATAATCGTCGGTTACGGGATAAACGCTTATAAGCTCAAGACCTTCCTTTTCAAGGGAAGCCTTTGCCGCTTCGCATTTTCTCACAATAATATCGATGGGGGTATTGACCTCACCGAAGCCGACAAACGCCGCTTTTGCCATATTATTCACCCTTTCTTACGTTTAAAACTTTATCATAATATTTGAAATCCTCATATGCCTTTGAATAGTCGTTACCGCAGGGCTCATAGGCTTTATCTGTTGAAATTCCCCTGCAGCCCTCCTCAACGCTTTCAAATACCCCTGCACCTACTCCTGCAAGAATTGCCGAGCCGAGACAGGCGGTTTCTTTATTTTTCAAGGTAACAAGTCTTTTCCCCGTAACATCCGCCTTCATACGGCACCAGAGACTGCTCATTGCCCCGCCGCCCATAACACGGATTTCCTCAACGGGAACCTTCATATAATCCAGACTGTCTTTAAGCATAAAAGAAACAGCCTCCATTATACTTCTTGCAAAATGAGCCGATGTATGCTCCGGGGTTATACCCGTGAAGCTTCCTCTTGCCTCGGGATTATATTTGGGCATCGTGGAACCGCAAAGATAAGGAAGGAAGGTAAGACCGTCACAGCCTGCAGGGATTTCTTCGCAAAGAGCATCAATTTCCCCGAAGCTTTTATCCTTCATAAATGCATTTCTGAACCACTTGAGAGCCATTCCGGCAGTAGGACTCCATGAAAGAAGCGCATAGCTACCGTCATAGCTTAAATGACAGGGAATTATGGAATCGGAAACGAAGGGCGGAACCGAATCGGTGGGAACATAAATTGCCATGGTGGTTCCCGTCATTTCGCTTACTATACCCTTTCCCGTTACCCCTGCACCGATTGCTCCCGCAACCTGATCCATAGAAGAGGTAACAACCTTTATTCCCCCGTATTCACCCACGAGGCAACCGCTTCCGCAAAGAGCGGGAAGCATTTCTCTTGTGATTCCCACGAACTCAAGCATTTCATCCCACCAGTCCCCCGTATTTATATCAAGATAAAGTGAAGAGGACTGAAGAGTTCTTTCAGTAACAAAATTACCTGTAAGCTTATATATGAGATAATCCTCAAGAAGAAAGATTTTCTTTGTTTTTTTCCATACCTCCGGCTCGTTTTCCTTAACCCATAAAAGCTTACTTGCGGGCCAGGTTGCGGTGATTTCCGGCTGACCGGTTACTTCATATACCTTTTTTCTGCCGAAACGCTCATTGATAAGCTCCGCTTCCTTTTCCGCACGGTTATCAAGCCATACAATAGCATCCCTTACGGGATTTCCGTCTTCATCCGTAAGAATCATGGTTTCGCATTGAGTATCTATGGCAAGAGCCTCCGGCTTTTCAACCGCACATATCTTTTCAAGAACCTTAAATAAAAGCTCGGGATATTTCTGAGCCTCAAGCTCAACACAGCTTCCGCTGACCTTAAGAGAATAATCCTCGTTTACCGAGCAAAGCTCTTTCAGATTTTCATCAAAAAGCACACCCTTAACCGAGGTGGTTCCGAAATCAAGTCCAAGCAAGCTCATGGTATTATCTCTTCTGCTGAAGGGTATAGTGAACGTCGAATGCCTTTTCCTCGTCGGTATACTTACGGAGAGTATTTATAACCTCACCGTTATTCCACTTTCTGTCTTCAACATCCTCGGTTGTTCCCATAACGGTTACGTTAAGCTGTCTGCGGCGTGCACGAACGTGATCCCAGTCAACAAAGTAAACGTGAGCAAACTCGCCGCCGTCTAAAACTCCGTCTTTAATGGTCATTGTTTCGCTTCTTCCGAAGAAGCAGCTTCTTAAGTGACCGTCGGTATTCATACTGGTATAGTCACCGGGCTCATTAACATATCTGCCGAACTGGGAGTGAATGGGGCCGGGATGACGGTAGTCGCCTTCATCGGTATAGTCGGGAATAAGACCTCTCATAATATCTAAAAGGTCGTGCTGAAGATACTCAAGATCGAATGAATCAATATCGTGTGAGCATTCCTGAACGATTACCGAGCAGGTAGTATGATGAGAAGCGATGCAGACTGTTCCGTTTTTAACGCCTGAAGCCTCTACAATTTCAATAATTTCCTTTGATACATCGTGAAAAGTGGGAATCCAGCCTCTTGACTGCAATTCCAGTTCCTTCTGATAAACCTTGAATTCCATATTATTTTCCTCCGTTTTTTATTTATTCAGCCGTTCCCCTACCGCACCGCCGGGATGCACCAGAGCGAACTGCTCATTTTTAAAGCCTGTTTCTTCAATAAGTGCGGTCTGCAGAACCTGAAAAATGACCGCAAGCGAGGTGGACGATGTGGTTCCCTGACAGTTATACTTATCCGTTTCCCGGTTTACATATTGTCTTATTACCACATCCGAAGCCTCTGCAATAACCGATTGGGTATTTTCGGTTACGGTTATTATTTTTATTCCCTTGCTTTTGCATATATCAACTATGGGAAGAAGTTCCTTTGTTTTTCCGCCTCTTGATGCAAGCACCATAACGTCTCCACGTGTTAAAAAGCCCATTCCCCCGTGAACAGCCTCCGCAGGGGAAACGAATTTTGCAGGCTGCTCAATACAACACATAAGATGAGCGAAGTGCTGACACATTATTCCGCTGTGACCGCAGCCGCTTGCTCCGATTCTGGGCGCATTCTTAAGAAGCTCAACTGCCTTTGAATAAACCTCTTCATCGAAATAGTCAAGCATTTTCATAATGCATTCACTTTCGGTAATATATGCCTGCCTTGCCATTTTCAAAGCTTCACTGTTCATAATCTTTCATCCCACGCCTTACGAAGATTATAAAGCATTTCCTCAACCATTGCATAAGGATCAGCTGCTTTTATGATTCCGCTGGTTGAGCCGGTAGCCTGAGCACCAAGCTTTATGGTATTGTAAACATCCTGACCGTTCGAAATGCCGGCGCCCTGAAGCACCATTATATCGGGGTTGATTTCGTTTACGGTTCTTATGGTTTCGGTAACATAATTACTGTCGCTTGTTTTTCCCGTTCCTATAAGCTCGGTGGGTTCGGCAACAATAAGATTCGGCCCCATTGCGGCAATTTTCTTAACGTCTTCAACGGTATCTGCGCAAACAATGGTTCCAAGCCCTACCTCATCGGCACGGGCGATTGTTTTTTCAATTTCCTCCATGGTAAGGGGCTTTTCCGCGTGGTTAAGCATTACTCCCACAGCACCTGCCGCCTTCACCGCCTCGGGAAGCACGCTTCCCAGACCTCTTCCCACGGGAAGATAATCCATATGCTGGGCAAAAACGAGAATTCTTTCCGTATTATCCGCAAGAAGCTTAATATCGGTATACTGAGGAGTTACTATAACATCCACATCGTATTTCATTGCGGTTTTATCAATAACCTTTGCAAGCTCAAGCATTTTTTCTCCGTAAAGAAATGCCTTGGGGCCAACCTCGAAAAAGGGAGGTCTTATTTTTAATTCCTTATACATATTTATCCGCCTTTCTATATAACCTTTCTTTCAAGCCATTTACCTTTTTTATATCTTCGTGCGAAGCAGGTTACTCTTATAACCCAGTCGCATACCATCGCAAGCCAGGTTCCCATAACTCCCAGATTGAAGAAGTTAACGAAAATATATGCCGCTCCTATACGGAAAAGGAGCATGGAAAGTGATGCAACCGCCATAACAAACTTTGTATCTCCCGATGCACGGAGTGCCGCAGGAAGTGCAAAGCTTGAAGGATAAAGAAGCAATACTCCGCAGGTATAAAGGGTAAGAATATTCTTTGCATACTCATGAGCCTCGGGGGAAACCTTAAAGCAATGAACAAGGGGAGGCATTGCAATAAGAAATATTACTGCACTCGCCCAGGTGAAAGCATAGTCAAGCTTCAGAATATGGATGGTATAGAATTTTGCCTCCTCTTTGTCTCCTGCGCCGAGGCATCTTCCCACAACCATAAGCATTGCCGCAGTAAAGCCCGCTCCGAAGGAATTCAGTATGATGCATAAGTTTCTTGCAATCTGATCTGCAGAAATTGCGGCTGTTCCCAACCCCGAAACAATCCCTGCAATTGCAAGAGCACCAAGCTGAAACATTCCCTGCTCAAGTCCGTTTGGTACGGATATTTTAAGAATTCTTGTAGTAAGCTTGCCGTCAAAATCCGGCTTCAGGATTCCCTTAAGTCTTATATTACTCTTCTTTGAGGTAAGACGTGCCACCATAATAAGTCCCACTATTGCCAGGGCAAGAAGAGTTGAAAGCCCGGCACCGAAAACTCCCATATCCATCTGAAAAATGAAGATATACTTAAGAATCAGATTAAGTGCCATCATGGAAATTGATGCAATCATGGTGATTCTGCTGTTTCCGAGAACTCTGAAAACATTGGTACAGCAATAGAATATTGCACAGAAGGGATAAGACATTGCCGTTACCGAAAAATACCGGTTGCTTATTTTAAGCACCTCAGGGGATGCTCCTCCGAAAAGCAACGCCGTAATCTGCTTTTCAAATATAACAACCACCGTCATAAGAATAATACCGAGAATGGTAAGAATTCTTAAATTTTCCTTTAAGGATGCCTCGGCAAGCTCTTTCTTTTCCGCTCCTATATACTGAGAAAGCACCACGCATCCCCCCTGGGCAAGAGCAAGAAAAAACTGCTTTGCAAAATTATCCAGCCTGTTTACAAGGGCAACGCCTGCTACGGCGGTTTCGCCGAGATAGGAAACCATATATGTATCGACTATGCCGAGAAGCCCCGTCATAAGGGATTCAAACATAATGGGAAGCACAAATAAAATAAGAAACTTATTTGAAAACCTTGCTTCCTTGGGTAACGTGAGAAACCTCACTTTATTTCATCTCTTTTCAGAATAGCTTATTTATTTCCTCAAGTGTTTTTCTCACAAGAAGATCTCCGCCCTCGTGCCCTGCCTTACCGCTGGTAACATAGGCGCTGTAATGACCTGCCTTTTCCGCCTTTTCGGTGGGAAGGTAGCCATAGGTTCCGCAGGCAAGCTGAATGAGAGTTGTCTGCTTTGCACGGCTTCTTGCCCTTATCTGATTTCCGTAATCAAGGAAAAGCTCATAGGGGTTGGTGGCAAATGCCATATCGCCGAATCTCATAATGTGAACCTCAATGGGTATTACGTTTAAGGTATGCTGAACCTCATATCTTAAAATGGTTCCTGCATGAACATACATTTTTGCATTATCGAAGAAATCCGCATGACCTTCAATTTTTGCCGCATACTTTTGAACTTTTTCAACTGCTTCCTCATACTGAGAGGGAGTTACTCTTCTTAAGGGCATATCTACCGATAGGGTCTTATGAACAAAGGGAGCCTCAGTAAAGGTTTCGGAAACCTCCTCCAATGCATCCTCAATTTCCCTTGCAATTCTTTTTCCCGCCTTGATGCTTCCCTTAATATCAAACATGGAAGGATCGGCAATTCTTTCAATATAATCGTTTCGTTCAATATGGGGATCGTCTACGGGAGTATCGGGATTAATCCATCTTACAAGATCTCTCGGGCACTGGTCACCTGCCGGTGAGCAAAGACAAAGAAGAAAAAGCTCTTCCCCGTATTTTTCCCTTAAGAAAGCTTTTACTTTTCCCCAGTAATCGGAAGAAACAAAGCTTCTGTGCTCAAGAATCTGCGAAGGACAGGCTACGTTTGCGCAGATACCCGTAAGCTTTTCCTTTTCATCATAAAAGAAAAGAAGCTCGATTCCCGAATCGTTTCCGCCTTCAAGCTCGGTGAAGGTTGCCGTATTGGCATCGCCCCACATTTTTGCGGTTCCGTCGTTATAGCAGACTCTTCTGCACATTCCCACAGCCGCTCTTCCGAAGCCCTGAGCGTATCTTGCGCTTTTTCTTTCTCTCCACGCCTTTATAACAGCCTCCGAAATTCTTTCCTCAAGAAAATCTGCGGCTTCCCCTGGAGTCATATAATCATCACCCTTTGCAGTTACCTTGGGTTGGTAATGCTTTTCGGGTTCAAGATATCTGTTTAATATATCCTTGGTGGTTAACCCGTCAAACTCTTTTCTCGTATAAAGATGGGAGGTATGAGTATGCGTAGCATTGATTATTATTTTTTCCGTATCAATTTCAGGCTCTTTTTCCTTAACGATTTTTCTGACCTCATTAACGAGCCCGGTGCCCACAGATACAAGATCGCAGGAGCAGATAATCGCCTGCTCGCCCTCCGACTCAATTGCAAGAGCGGTAACCGTTACGGGAGTTTCAACATATTCGGAAATTCTCTCATAAAGCTGACCTGCAAGACTGATTCTTTTTTCGGGAGTGATGCTTACCTCTGCCCATCCCGCTTTGAATTTTCCCATAGCTATTCCTCCTCAGGATATAATGTATATAAATTATACATTAATAAAAAAAGATTGTCAATACACAATCTACGATTATTTTTCGTTTTTTCGATATTCGAAATCATTTCGAAAATATTTTTCTATTTATTGACAGTTTTTACAAGGTGTGTTATAATGAACCTGCAAAAAACGAAAGCAAAAACGAAATTTCGAAAGTAAAAGAATGTAAAATAATTAATTTTCACATTCTCCACGGAGGAATTATGATAGCTGAAAAAAGAAAACAGCAGATACTTGAGCTTTTAAAAACCGACGGAAGCGTAAAGGTTACTCAGTTGAGCAAGCTTTTCAAGGTTTCGGAGGTTACGGTAAGAAACTATCTTTCGGATATGGAAAGAAAAGGGCTTCTTTCACGTATTCACGGCGGTGCCGTAAGCTCATACAAGCCTTATTACAGTATGAATATGAATCAGAGACTGGAAACCAATCAGCAGGCAAAGGTGCAGATAGGCGAAAAAATCGCCTCACTCATAAAGCCAAACGATACTGTTATGCTGAATTCCGGCACAACCACTCTCTTAACCTTCAGAAAATTCCCGGCGGAATACACCCTTAATATCGTTACAAATTCAATTGCAATTGCCCTTGAAGCATCGGGCAATCCCAACTATAACGTTGTGCTTGTGGGAGGAACAATAAATACAAAATATCAGTTTTCCTTCGGCACGGATGCAGTTTCGCAGCTTAAAAGATATCATGCAGACGTAAATATTCTTTCGGTAGACGGAGTTGACCTTGCAAACGGTTTTACCACCTATTACGACAAGGAAGCTGAGGTAGACAGAATAATGATAGAGCAATCCGATAAATGCATAATTGCCGCAGACAATTCAAAATTCCGTCACACGGCATTTGTTAAGATTTCGGATATTTCCGTGGCAGACGTTATTGCAACAAATGAAGGGATAAGTGAGGACTACATAAAGGAATTTAAAAAGAAAGGAATCGAGTTGATTTTCTGATGAGCAATACACAAACAGTTAAGCTTGCCTGCTATTCGGCAAATATATCAATGGCGGTGGTAGCGAATCTTCCTCCCCTTCTTTTTCTTACCTTCCGCTCTCTTTACGGACTGAGCTATTCCGAGCTCGGTCTTCTTGTTGTTATAAACTATGTTACCCAGCTTGCGGTTGACCTTATATTTTCTTTTTTCTCTTATACAATCAATATGAAAAAAGCGGTTAAATTTACTCCCGTAATAACCCTTTCAGGACTTTTTGTTTACATGCTTGCGCCTATTCTTTTTCCCGGAAACGTATATACGGGATTACTTATCGGAACTCTTATTTTTTCCGCCTCGGGAGGCTTCGTTGAGGTTCTTATAAGCCCGGTTATTGCGGCGCTCCCATCAGATAATCCCGACCGTGATATGAGCAGGCTTCATTCAACATATGCCTGGGGAACGGTTTTCGTTATTATATTAAGCTCAGTATATATCTACTTTATAGGCGGTGAAAGCTGGCAATGGCTTATCGGTGCTTCTCTTGTTATCCCACTTGTATCAACCGTATTTTTCATTAAATCCGAAATCCCGGAAATGGAAACCCCCGGTAAGCTTTCCGGAGTTTTCAAAATCCTTAAAAAAGGCACCTTATGGCTTTACGTGGGCGCAATTTTCCTGGGCGGTGCAACTGAATGCACTATGGCTCAGTGGGCATCGGGATATCTTGAAAAGGCGCTGGGAATCCCGAAAATATGGGGAGATATATTCGGAGTTGCAACCTTTGCATTATTCTTAGGTCTTGGAAGAACCCTTTATTCCGCAATAGGAAAAAACATAGGAAGAATTCTTGTTATAAGCGGAACGGGTGCATTTTTCTGTTATATTGTATGTGCGCTTTCTCCCTATCCCATCATCGGACTTATAGCCTGCGCCCTTACCGGCTTTGCCTCAGCAATGCTTTGGCCCGGAAGCCTTATTGCCGTTTCCGAGGGCTTTCCCGTGGGCGGAGTATTCATATTTGCAATGATGGCGGCAGGCGGAGACTTCGGCGCCTCCGTCGGACCTCAGCTTATAGGCTCTCTTACCGATTTTGCCCTTACAAGCCGTGGGCTTATTGATTTTGCCGCATCAATGGGAATCCGCCCCGAACAGCTCGGACTTAAACTGGGAATGCTTGCAGGCTCCGTATTTCCTCTGCTTTCAATTCCTGTGTATATTAAAATCAGTAAAGCTTTAAAAAAGAAATAAGAATATAACTAAAAAACTTCTGAACGTTGTGAAGAGTAATTAAAAGACTGAGACGGTTTTTCGTTCAGTCTTTTATTTCTCTTATGAAAACAAATCAACACACCACAAAGAATTTTCAAATCAGATTAAGGAAATACTGACTGACAGATTTAGCCGTCAGAGATTCGAACTGTTTCACAATGCGCAGCAGCCGTGCGGCGACTGAGCACCGGGTTGGGGGCCCAAGGGGATTGCAAAGGGGAAAGGGGAATTTGGAATCCCCCTTGCCGTTAATGAGTCGGGTAGCATATGCCTTAAACTTGATTACTTCACGCCTAATCAACTTGTCGTTCTCGCAAGACGAAAGTCTTGCTTCATCCTCCGC
>JAZQFU010000019.1:0-4687 GCA_045539675.1 Clostridia bacterium
CTCCTCGGGATACGTATACGGAAGGGAAGAAAGAACGAGAATAGACAGGCAAAGCGGCGAACAGCTTGAATGGAAAAACGATACGGAATATACCATCGGTAACGTTGGAACAATCAGAGTATCTCAGGATACGGTGTTTATATTCTTAGGCCACCGCCTTATAGCGGTGGATATTGAGACCATGAAAACCAAGTACGATTACAAGCCATATGCGGCATCAGGTCGTATTGCTGTGGCAAAACCTTTTTCATCGGTGGAAAGAGTATATACTCTGAATCCTGAAATGGCGTATGTTACTTATTACAATCCGTTGAACGGATACTATTATTCATACGGCAGGTTTTCCAATCCTGTTCCGGGAATCGGAAGCACAGGCTTTGGTGAATGGGTGAACGACGAAGGCAGCTGGAAGATTGTGGCAGTGGGAAGTAGCGACTGCGGATACAGGATTTCCCTTATATTGCCGGGCTCTACGGAGATTAAGACGGTGATTCCGGATTTTCCCGATGACGATTACGGACTGGTTACCTCCCCCGAAAGGTTTTATGTTTCGGAGGATGATATTCTCTATGTGGGAGGCTATGAATCCGGACTTTCCGCCTTTGACCTTAAAACAAATAAGCCATTATACTACGTTGATAACGAAATTCAACACGCAATGACCATGGTTGACGGAAAGCTTTTCGGCGGAACCTATGCCGCCGGCAACATATATATGCTTGATACGGAAAAGAAGGTTTCCTTTAATCCGGCAGATAAGTATTCGGGAAATCCGAAAATTGTAAAAAACGGTGTTACGGGGGTTATGAGGCATTATAATTCCGCAGATACCAATGCAGGCTTCGGGCTTATTTCGGGAGTTGCCGACTACGGGGGAACCGAGGGAGGAGTATTCCTCTGCTCATATATCAATGATTCCCCTCAGGTTAAATATTACGGGGGAGTAATCCCCGGTGAAAATATTACAGGACTTGCATACAGGGACGGATATATATACGTAAGCTCTACCGTAACCGTTAATCTTCAGACTCCTCACGAGGAGGCGCATATTGCCAGGGTAGACGCAAGAACCGGCGAAACGGTGCTTATGGTTTCCCTTGATATTCCCGAAGCGGGAGAAAAGTTTAAAAAAATCGGAGGGCTTGCCTTCGGTCCCGACGGACTGCTTTATGGAATCGGAGATTCAGGCGGAACGGTATTTGCATTGAATCCGGAGGATTTATCTTTACTAAGATATAAATGCCTTTATCCGGGTCTTGCACCCACCGGAGGAGTCGCCTCTCCCGAGCTGGTTTTCGGTTCGGAAGGAAATATTTATGCAATTGTGAACAGTGCGTTGCATATGATAAATCCCGAAACTCTTGAGAATGAGATTTTATGGGGAAAGGCAACTATATTTGGCATAGATAACGACGGAAACATTATAAAGAGAAGCGGAGCCTCTTCCGCAGGTTCCTCCGTTGAGCTTATAAAGGTGAATCCGAGAGAGAGACTTGAGCTTATGATAAAAAATGCAGAAAAATACTATAAGGCAGAGGATTATTCAAAGGAAACCTTTGAAAGCTTTGAAAAGGCTCTTTCAGATGCGAAAAAAATAAATATCGGTGTTGCCCATGCCGAAAAAATAAAGGAAACTGCAAGAAGACTTACCATGGCAATCAGAAATTTAAAAACAGTCTATGATGAAAATGCAGGGTACGGATACCCCTTTTATTAATTAAGAATTAAGAATTAAGAATTAAGAATTGGGAATTAAGAATTGGGAATTAAGAATTAAGAATCCGATAATGAAACATATTAACACATAATTTTTAGGAGTAAGGAGAGATGACGGATGAAAAGAATAACAGCCTGTTTAACGGCAGTCTTACTATGCTTCGGCATAGTCTCTTTTCCCACCTTTGCGGAGGAAACCGATTCCGGGACGGTATATTATTACAGTGATATGAGCGGAGAAGGCTCTCTTCAGGGAGCAACAACCGATCTCCATGTAAGAACTCTTGCCTCCTTTGAAAAGGATGCAGACGGAACGGATTATATAAAGCTTGAAACCGTTGACGGAGATGTTAAGACTAATTACAGCTATTTAAATCTGCCCGTTATAACCAATACGGATGATGTGAAGCCCGACGTGGTATTTGAGCTCAGAATGAGAAACAGTATGAATAACAACAGTCTTATTACCACCAGAAACAACACTCATGCTTTTCTGCTTTCGGGAAATAATATAATGCGCAGCTTTTACAGTCCCGAGTATGCTGAAGGAAATATAGGTACCTACAGCTATAATACCTGGAATACTATTACCGTTGTTTACCGGGGAGCAGAGGATCGCCGTGAAATTTACCTGAACGGAGTTCATCTTGCCGATTCGCTGCCGGGCTCTGCCACCAGCGGCGGTGCCTATAACAACTGGTATCAAAACGGCAGACTTGACCTTCAGCTCTGGTTTTATCTTCAGAGCACAGGGCATTATGCGGATATTGACTATATCAGCGTATATAAGCTTCCCGAAAGCCTTGATGCAACGGTTGTAAACGGCAACGCAACTGACCTTAACGAAATTTATATTGATTTCAATACTCCCGTAACTTTCACAAAGGAAATGATAACTCTGTCATCAGGTGAGGTGGCATCGGTTGAGCTTTCAGACAAAAGAGAAAATATTTACCGTGTTACTCTTTCCGAACCTCTTGAAATTTCAACCTCCTACGAGCTTTCAGTAGACGGAGCAACAGACTTATTCGGAAACACCCTTAATAAAACCTTAAGCTTTACTACCCGCGGCAAGGTTTTTGACGGTGGAGCCCTCTCTTTAAAAACTGTGGCTTCTGAAATAGACTCCTATATGGAGGGGGCATTATTCCTTGAGGGCACGGTTAAAAATGAGCTTACAGAGGAAAAAGAAGCCGCTGCTGTATTGGCAGTCTATGACGAAGAAGGAAAAATGATAGTCCCCTTTGCTGAAGCTATAGATGTGAAGACGGAGGATGATACGCCGGTATCTTTCCCCGTTGAGCTTCCCGTTGAAGGCGTAAAGGCAACGGCAATGGTATGGGAAAGCACGGAAAAGCCTGTTCCCATAGGTGATATTGTAAGCTATGAATCGGGAAAAGAAGTGCTTGATTATAAATCGGTCAATACCTCCTATGAAGGAAATGCAGAGCTTAACCTTGAGATTATAACCGAAGATGAAAAAGAAAAGCTTAAGGCGGAGCTTAATCTTCCCGATGCTGAAAGAGAATTCCTAACGGGAATTATTGTGAAAGCACCTGACGGAGCTATCCAATATCTTGGCGGCGGAATAACAAAAAACGGAATTTTGGTTTTTGAAATTCCCCTTGATTATACAAAAATCGGAGAATATACGGTTATCTGCGGTTTCGAACACGGGGGAATACTTACAGAATATATTGAGTTCTATTCTTCAGCCTATATAAATGAGAAAACAGAGGAGTGCATTAATTCGGGATCTGCAACCTCTGAAACGGCATCGGAATTTATTGAGCTTTTCGGAGAGTATCTTAATATGGATACAGCTTCTTTTGGTGAGCTTTCCGACAAAGAAAGATGCCTTGATCTTTTCCTTGAGCAAAAGACACTCTACGAGAACGGAATATATAATTCCCATGAAGAAATGAGAAAGGGTTTCTTAACTTCAATTGCTATGGAAAAGCTTTATGAGGGAACAGATACCGAAAAGATACTTATGGAAAGCGAAATATTTGCATTTCCTGAAAATGTCAGTTACGCTCTTTCCGAGCTGATTTCTTCCGACGGAATGAAATATATTTCCGATGAGCTTGTGGGTAAGGATTTAAGACTTGCTTCAGAGGTTTCAGAATACATAAAGAAGCTGGTAATACTCGGCGGAGTATATAAAGCGGAAAGCTATCTTCAGGTAAGCGGGATCATAAGTCGCTTCGGAAGTGAGCTTGGAATAGATATGGCAGGCTTTAACAGTCTGAAGTCACCTTCAGCTGTTTCAACCGCACTTATGAATAAAAGCTATGATACAGAAGTTTTATTTACCGCTGATGCCAACAGACTGATAGCAGAAATAAAATTATCCGAAAACATTGTCGTTCCCTCCGGCGGAGGCGGCGGAGGCGGCGGTGGAGGAACCGGTAAAATAAATGTAAACACCTCCGTTCCGAAAGAAGAAGATAAAAAAGAAAAAATAAAAGAAGAGAATAAAATAAGCTTTAAGGATGTTAAAGAACAGGACTGGTTTTATAAAGATGTAATGTGGGCGGCAAAAAAGGGAATTTTCATAGGCACAGACACAGGAGCATTTCTCCCGGAGATGAATCTTACCTTTGAGCATGTTTCAATTATTTTCGGCAGAATGGGATATCAAGCCTGCGAATCAGAAGAAAAACGTGATATTACCAGGGCTGAGTTTGCAGAATATCTTTTCCGTAATCTTGTAAAGGACGAAAGCTTCGGAAGTTCTAAAGAATGGATAGAGGCCAAGGGAATTTTTAAGGGTGACGGAAGTGGCGATATGATGTATGATAAGGGCTTTACCCGTGCTGAATGCTGTACAGTATTAAGGAGGCTTGAAAAATGAAGAAATTTAATTTAATAGTTCTGATGATTCTTCTGTTGCTTTCTGTATTTACAGTCAGTGTTTATGCAGAGAAAAATGAAGCACCGCAGCTTCTTTTAAGACTTGGTGCGATAG
>JAZQFU010000020.1:0-2985 GCA_045539675.1 Clostridia bacterium
TCCGACTTTCAGAAGAATTTGTACCTATTACTCAGCAGATTGGACAGACTTGGAAATATACATATGATAGTGAGGGAAAGTGTATCGCAAGAGGACATAATGCTGGTCTTTCTGCAACACTCGAATACGACGAAAACGACAATCTTATAAAGGTAACAAACACAACAATTACTACAAATGAACCGATTGTATCTATTTCAAATTATACATACGATTCTAATGGAAAGTGCATATTGGAAACAGATGAATTTGGATGGAAAAAATACACATATAATGAACATGGGAATGTAAAATCATGGACAAATAGCAATGCGGTTACTTGTGAATATACATATGACGAAAATAATAGATTAGTTATGGAATCTTATTCTCATGGAATGTGGACGAAGTATGAGTATAATGGTAATGGACAGTTAGTTCAGGAAACAACTGACAACAATTCAAAAATTGTCTATACATATGATAATAATAATTTAAAAACAGAAACAGGATATGATGAAAAGAACACAGAAACATTTAAAGTAACATATGAATACAATTCAGATGGCAATTTGATTTTTGTATCAAGCACCAATGGATATTGGGCTAAATATATTCAAATAGAAATCTAACGATGTACGGAGCGGCAGACAATGACCGCTCCGTTTTTCTGTCTGTTCGTAAAGGTACACCTTTATAAACACAACATACTAAAGACAAATCTGATACTCACAAAAACAAAGGAGCATTCGTAATGAATACTCCTTTTAATTTTAACCTGCCGGCCAGCCGAATTCTCTGCCGCCGAGAAGATGAAAGTGGATATGGAAAACAGTCTGCCCTGCATCGGCATTACAATTGGAAACAACTCTGTATCCGTTTTCCGCTATTCCCTTTTCCTTTGCAATTTTCTTTGCAACATTGAAGATATGACCGATTATATCGTTATCCTCTTCGGTGATATCGTTTAAGGTTGCTATGTGCTTTTTGGGGATTATGAGAATATGCACCGGTGCGGTGGGGCTTATATCCGAAAAGGCATAAACCCTGTCATCCTCATATATTTTATCCGAAGGGATTTCCCCGTTTATTATTTTACAAAAAAGACAATCCATTCTTTATTCTCCCTTCAGAGCCTTGATTGCGATTTCTTCAGCGCACTTCAAAGCTTCGGGAATCTTGGAAGCATCTTTTCCGCCTGCCTGAGCGGAATCAGGCTTACCGCCACCGCCGCCGCCTGCAGTTTTAGCCGCTTCTCTTACGATATTTCCGCAATGAATTCCCTTTGCAACAACGGATTTTGAAGCCGCCGCAACAAAGTTGATTTTTTCACCGTTTACTCCTGCAAGAATGAGGAATACATCGGAAACTTTATCTCTTATTTTATCGGAAAGATTTCTTAAGGTATCAATATCCGCTCCGTCAATCTTTGCGGAAACAATGCTCACGCCGTCAATAACCTGCGCATTTTTGATTACCTCATCAATACTTCCTCCCGCAAGCTTGCTCTTTAAAGCTTCATTTTCCTTCTGGAGCTTTTTGATTTCTTCATTCATAAGAGCAGCTTTCTTTGCAATATCACTCTTATTGGTTTTGAGAGCTTTGGAAGCCTCGTTTATAAGATTCTCTTTTTCATAGAGATAGCTGATAACGTTAAGTCCGGTTACTGCTTCAATTCTTCTTACTCCTGCAGCAACACCGGCTTCGGATTCAATTTTGATAAGTCCTGCCTGAGCGGTATTTGAAAGGTGAGTACCGCCGCAAAGCTCAATGGAGTAATCCCCCATCTTAACAACTCTTACCTTATCGCCGTATTTTTCTCCGAAAAGTGCCATAGCACCAAGCTTAACAGCTTCGTCATAAGCATACTCTCCGATAACGATATCCATTCCCTTAAGAATAGCTTCATTAACTTCTCTTTCAACAGATGAAAGCTCTTCCTCGGTAAGACCACGGTTAAAGGTGAAGTCAAATCTTAATCTTTCGGGGGTTACAAGTGAGCCAGCCTGCTCAACCTGAGTTCCAAGATGATTACGGAGTGCTTTCTGAAGAAGGTGAGTTACAGAGTGATTTCTTGCGGTTGCAAGTCTTCTCTTTTCATCAACCTTAAGTGAAACCGAATCCCCTACCTTAAGTGAGCCTTCGGTAATTCTTGCATAGTGAAGGAATTTTCCGTCTGCAGTCTTTTTGGTATCAAAGATTTCAGCCTTTCCGCCTGCAGAAGTAATAACGCCGACATCACCGGTCTGACCGCCGCTTTCGCCGTAGAAGGGAGTTACATCGGTGATGATGATTCCTTCTGCACCGAGAGTATCTTTGATTTCATCATTTTCAATTACTGCGGTTATTTTTGCATCAGCCTCGAGAGTTTCGTAACCCACAAAGCTTGTTACTATGCTCTTATCAAGATTCTTTAATACGTTTTCATCCCATCCTAAGGAATCGTTATCTGCTCTGCCGGCTCTTGCCTTTGCCTTCTGCTCGTCCATATATTTTTTAAAGCCATCCATATCAATGCCGATATTCTGAGCTGCAAGGATTTCAGAGGTTAAATCGGGAGGGAATCCGAAGGTATCGTAAAGCTTGAAAACATCCTGACCGGGAAGAATTCCGCCGGCAGGGATTTTTTCGGTCATCTGCTTTAAGATAACAAGGCCCTGTTCAAGAGTTTCGTTGAATTTTTCTTCTTCATTTTCAATAACACTCTTGATATAATCCTGCTTTTCCGCAAGCTCGCTGTATGCGCTCTTGGATTCGTTAATAACAACCTCGCAAAGTGAGTGGAGGAACTTACCCTTTATACCAAGGAGTCTGCCGTGTCTTGCCGCTCTTCTTAAGAGTCTTCTCAAAACGTCACCTCTGCCCTCATTCGAAGGAATTACTCCGTCACTTATCATAAAGGTTGTGCTTCTTATATGATCGGTTACAACACGGATGGAAATATCATTTTCCTTATCCGCACCGTAGGTTTTTCCTGAAAGCTTACTTACGGTATCAAGTACCGCT
>JAZQFU010000021.1:0-4822 GCA_045539675.1 Clostridia bacterium
TTTAAAACCCGTGAAAACATCGAGTTTCCACGGGTTTTTGCTTGCTTTTCGCCAAAATGAGCCTTGCCGTACCATCGTACTGTCTGCATTCATTTTGACGAAATATACCTTCCTTTTTCGAAATCTGCCAGCGTGTCGATAGGTTTATCGACACGCTGAGACGACAAGTTTCGACTTGTCGTCTTTTACTTTTTAAAAAATATTTGGAATACTTTAAAGTACCCTATAAGGATTAATATTAAGAACAAAGCGATATATATTATTTTCTGAATTTGAAAAATTGTGTTGTAATGAGCAAATATATATCTGAAAACAACTCTTTCAACTTGTTATTTTGTCATTGTATGAGTAGGGTGACGTAGATCGCACCATGCTGTAAACGGCGGAATTCCGAGGGGATTTTGGTGCGGAAGATGAAGGAAGGCTTTCGCCTTTCAAAGATGACAAGCCAAAATACACCGTAATTCCGACGTTTAAGGCGTGGTTCGGATAGCTCCTGCCACCCTAGTCAAACGATATATTTTTTCTTTTTTTGAGTGTGGCAAAGAAACTTTTCATTCTTGCATCTTCAAAGCATTTTCCGGTGCTGCTAAGACTCTGTACCATTCCGTGCCTTGATAATGCAGAACGAAATGCATCGCTTGTATATTAGCAGCCTCTATCACTATGGAATATTACATCCTGAAAATTACGCCGTAAAAGGATACTTCACGTTTTTAATCCCATTCGCAATCCGGGAAGTATTCTACATCTGCTGCTTTGAAGTAGTAAATATCAGAAACAAAGTTATACTTATTTATTAATATCACTTTTTTCCCAACACATCAATTATCGCATCAATATTATCTATAATAAATTGCTGAGCCTGAAGATTATAAAGAATTGCCGTATAGTTCCCGTTGCTTCCAACACGTTCCTCTGTTATAATTCCAAGTTCTCTTCCGTGTACAGTTGGCATTTTTCTTCGCTTGCCGTCCGGTTTTGTTTCAATCTGAAGCATTTCAATGCTTATGAGCCAATCTGTAATATTCTTATGAGTAAGCTTTTTCATATTCTCGTCACTTACAAGTAAATTAATACGCTCAACAATTTTGCTCACCGGTACAGCCACTTCAGAAAACTGAAATTTTGCAATCTCATCAGAAGTAATACTGAATGTCGTTTTTTTCTTCTTTGAATACGCTGTTCCTTCCTTTTCTATAATCTGCCTTAAAATATCCGATACAAAAAACAGGCAACGCGAAATACGGATATTGTTTATAATATCATCCTCCGGAACGAAGGAATCATCCAGAGGATTTATTCCTTTTGCAAGCTTATCAACATACATTTTTGCTCTCTTGATTGTTTCTAATTCATTCATTTTATCCCTCCGTAAAAATTAGTATATATTATTACTATCACAAAAAACATAAACAGTCAAGTTTCAAAAGGACTTTCTTACAAAAAACGACCGCATTTTTTTCCGACACTCATTATTTAACTCTTAATTATTGCTTATTCATTTGCAATAAATTTCTGCAAAAAAACACCGCCTGCAATCCGACATTGTAAGCGGTGTGTGTTAAATTATTTATCCAGTCTTTTCTGGGCTTCGTTATATATTTTTACAATTTCATCTGCGCCCATGGATTTTGCTTTTTTAACCCATTCATCCCAGGACTCATTACCGAGAATGTATTTAACCGAAATTTCCTTTCCTGCCTTCTGCAAATCGTTGATTTTACTATTAACAATCTTTTTCTCTTCCGCAGTAAGCTGAATAACAGGATCTAAGGGAGACATTCTGCCTTCCTGCTTTGCATAATCCTGTGCTTCCTGCTCTCTTTCGGTAAACTGGAAGCTTGCGCTTCTTCTGTTTGCGCTGAGATACATTCCTTCGATAGACATTCCCCATTTTTCTTCACGTTCATTAAGGGAGGGCGCTTTATCTTCAAAGCCCACGTAATCAGCCATTCCGTCTTCGCCTATTGTATAGGTTTCTCCCTCAACACCCATGGAATACAATTCTATTCCCGTGGGAGAAAGGCAGAAGTCAAGAAGCTTCATAGCCACTTCAGATCTTTCTGTTTTGGCAACGTATCTTGCCCAGCAGAGCTGTTTCATCTCTGGATAGGTCTGATCGGGCCCTATGGGATTTCCGAATCTTAAATCGTAGCCGGGAACGGTTCCCTGAGACTGCTCCGTAAACTGCTCAAGTCTTCCTATCCAGTCGAAGGTGATAAATGCTTTATCTGCCTGAGTCATTTTAGTTGTCCAAGCAGACTGAGTTGCAGTTAAAAATTCGGGATCAACAAGCTTTTCATCATACAGCTTTTTAATGAAATCAAGCATATCCTTGTATTTCTCATCAATATCCGAATACTTCCATACCTTTTTATCTTCATCATAATAGGGATTCTGAGCAACAATTCCCCAACTTGTTCCAAGCTTATTGAAAATCTGATCGGTATTTTTGGAAGCAAAGGGAGTTGAATCGGGATATAGTTCCTTCAGCTTTTTAAGTACCTGATAGAATTCTTCGGGAGAATTCCACATTTTTATTCCGTGCTTATCAAAAATATCCTTTCTGTAAAGCATTCCGTGGTTTACATCCTTCTGATAATCCCAGCCGTAAAAGCCGTAGAGCTTTCCGTCTGCAGCCGCATATGACTTGAATATCCAGTTGTTTTTCTCATTATCAGCAAATACTCTTCTGAAGTTGGGAAGCTCATCCAGATAATCGGAAACTGCAGCTAATGCCCCCTGACCTGCCAGATCCATGGCAAGACTGTCGTCAAGTCCCTGTCCGATAATATCGGGCATCTGCTTTGCGGCAATGAGAACCTTGATTTTTTCCATAGCCGAAGCGGCAGGATAAATATCAAGCTGAACGTTAACGCCTGTCATCTCACGCATCTTTTTAATAACATAGCTGTCATTGAGAGTATATACGGAGGAGGTTACAGACCATCTGATTTCCGTATCGTCTTCCGTGAGAGGCATTTTAAGTCCACCTGCATCTTTAACAACTACATCGGGATTATATAGCGTTGAAGCTGTTTTTTTCTCTGAGCATCCGGCAAGCAGGCTTAAAGCAAGAATAACCGCCATTAAGACACATAACTTCTTTTTCATTATCCGTTATCCTTTCCTTAATTTTGCAGAGTCAATATTTCTTCTTTTCTTCTTTTTACTTATTTACTTCTACGGGCGTTCCGTAATAGTATGTTCCTTCAGATACTGCATAAGGTCTTACATAGTATTTATTTCCGAGCTTTCCTTCTGCTTTATCTTTTATTCCTATTCCGAATTCACCGTATTTATTTGTTCCTCTTACTGCGGGGAATTTAAAGGTAGTTTCATCGTTTACGTCTTCAATGACAGGCTCTGCCTTATCTTCAGAAACAATAACGCCGTAGTTTTTGCTTCCGAGAGCCTTATTTATTCTTGCAAAGGTATAGCTTGTGCTTCCTTCGGTGAAGATATAAGGAATTGATATAAAGGAAGGTACTTCCTCTTCAGCAAGTTCTGTAAAGCTTATTTCTACCAATGCTCCGTCTGTAACGGTAACATTATAGGTTGCATAAGCGCTTTCCTCTACTGCTTCTCCGTTGACCTTAACTACCGCTTTATAGCCTTTATTGGGCTTAACGGTAATGGTCTGGCTTCCTGCTTCAGAAAAGTCTCCGTTTTTAACTTCCTCTTCCCCTGCTTTTACGATACCTGCACCCGAAATATCATAGTATACTTCATTTCCCTTAAGAGCTCTTGTTTTGAATACTACGTCATTATATGCAAGCTGACCGACCGTATTTGAAACGCCGTTTAAAGAAAGCTTATATTCTGTCTGAGGCTTCAATTTTTCAGATAACGTAAGCTTATAAATCTGCTTTTCTTCATCGGTAAGTGTGATGCTTTCGGGGAATTTTCCGTTAATTGATAAAACACCTGCATTGATATTGCTTACGGTTGAGTTGAAATCCACATATAATTCGTCAAGCTCGGTTTCATCTGAATCAAGAACCTGCGCTCCGAATGTCACGGGATGCTCGTACATTTTAAGATAGTCCATATATGTGGTAATAGCAGCATCTGCCTTACCGGAGGTATTGTAAAATCTTACTGTTCCTAATCTTCCCAAATTGTCCCAGTAGTTTTCTCCGTCACTTGTGCCCGGCACAGAAGTATCTATGTATTCACCGTCTATATACAGCTTTTTGGTATTATCTTTATTACTGTAAACAAGGCTTATTGTATGCCATGCTGATGTATCGTTAATGGTGTATGTTATTCCCGACGTGCTGGTAAAATATGCCTGATCGCTTGCTTTCTTCGGAAAAACCATTATTCCACGCGCAGGAAGAGGTGAACCACTTCCATGATGACCAAAATAGGACTTGGTACTTGCCGAATCAAATCTCAATCTGTATTCAAGAACCAAAGGCTGTTTAGTTTCTGAAGCATTTGAGTAAGCCGGTGCAAAATAAGTCTGGGAGTAAGCTCCTGCAGACGAGGTTCCCTTGGCATACATTTTAAGCGCACTATTTTCTACAGTCACATACGCTGTTTCACTTGCTGCTGTTGTTTTAGAAAAAGCGGTATCTGATTCGTGCCCGGATGAAAACGTGTTGAAATAAGGTAATGCACCTTCATCAACATAAGCGGAGGATTTTGGCGTTAATTCAAGTGAAGCTACTGTAATCGCTTTTCCAACCGAGCTTTTAAGCTCATTTGAAATACTGAGAGTATAAGAATCACCATCTGTAAGCTCCGTTTCGGGAATCAGCTTATAAATATTTTCGTTAACCTTTACAACCTCGCTTATAGCTGTTCCGTCATT